>JAZOBW010000148.1:0-5714 GCA_045596185.1 Acutalibacteraceae bacterium
GACTCGGCAAGGGTGTAGTTGGAAACGATGTACGCCTTGGTGTACTGGTCGATGCCGAGTGCAATCAGACCTACAACGGCGGCAAGAATATATGATATCACCTTAATATCACTCCATCAAAATCAATCTTCATCTTCGATATCATCGGTGTTGATGACAAAACCTGCAGGGATAACGGGTTCATCGGCGGGAATATCCTCTGGAATTTCGGGAATTTCTTCTACCGGCTCAACATCGGGGATTTCGGGTTGGGTTGCCTGCTGTACGGGCATAAACTCGGTAATGTCGGGCGCCTTATCAAATGCCTCGGTCATAGCCCTTGCCATAGCGGCAGGGTCCATGGGAACCTCATCGGGAAGTTTCTGCAGAATTTCAAGATGTTCTTTATATCTTTTGGTCACATCTGCCTTGAAGGCGGAAATCTCCAGTTTTATGCGGTTAAAGAGCAGTTGCTGACGCTCGATACTGTTGTTAAGCGCCTTCTCAATGCTCTGTGCCTTAAGATTTGCGGCATCTACCGTCTGCTTAAGGTCGCGTTCAACGGCGGCCTTGCGTTCAGAAGCCTTGCGGTCGAAAGCATCGGTAAGTTCTTTTTCCTGAGCGGTTATCTTTCTCAGGTTATCCTCCGCTTCACGGAGTATCTGTGCGCTCTTGTCCTTTGCGTCCGAAACAATTTTATCAGCCAATTCCTGAGCGCGTATAAGAACACTCTGGATGCTTTCGCGAGAGTTCGCAGTCTGCTGGGCATCCTCTTTGAGACGGACTATCTCTTCGTTCATAGAGGTTATTTGTTTCTGCAGAGATTCATAATCCATAGCGACCGAGGCAAGGAATTCTTCTACCTCGTCGGCGCGGTAACCGCCGACCGCCTTTGAAAATTTTATGTTTCTAATGTCCTGCGCAGTTAACATTGCAGTACCTCCTATATAAATCGATTGTATTTAAGAATTATTCTGCCTTTTTTGGAGCGGTCGTCCACCGAAACTATCTCAAACTTTCCTTTTCGGCGAATGGTAACACGGTCGCCCGATGCAACGCTTACAGAGGCTTTTTTGCAACCTGCCGAGTTTATCGATACATCGCCGTTGGCGATAAGGTCGAGAGCGGCTGTTCGGGAGCAGGAAGTAACGGCACTTACGATGCAGTCAAGTCGTGCTGACGCTACCGTGGTGCTGCATTCTTCCTTTTTAGAAAGTTGTGGCAGCGGTTCGCAAAAGCCGGTGCTCACCTTGACACCTATGCGCCCCACCGAGTCGAGTTGCTCACTAACATAACGGGATACATCGTGGCGGACGAATATAACGGCACGGCCTTCGCCTATTAGTATATCGCCTACCGATTCTCTTGTGATGCCCAGCGCCATCAGTGCACCCAGAAAGTCGCGGTGGGAAGGCTTGTCGCATTTGCGAAAGGAAATGGTAAAGGCGTCTATAGGGAATACGGGTGAACAAGCACAATCGGCACAGCACAGCACGGTGCGTTCGGCACCGGTGTATCCACCGAAAAAACTGTAGGAAATGCCCTGCCGTTTCAGAAGGGCATCGGCCTCGGCGGCTTCGTCCATAGTAAGAAATCCCAGAAATCTGGGTGCGCCGCTCTTTCGGGCAAGGTTCACCGTGTCGCAAACACGAGCCTCAAGGTCGTATTGCATCAGAAGTAGAGTTTGCTGTCAGAAAAATCGTCGAGAACAAGTTCGCCCATCATATCAACGCCCTGCGGCACAACGATGAAGGTGCCGTTAGCAACCTTGCGGACAATACCGTGACGGGCATACGCGGCACCGCTTACGAAGTCTATCATTCTTCGGGCGGTTTCGGGGCTTGCGGCCTCTAAATTAAGGACGATGGTCTTGCGTTCATTAAGATGATCAACTATAGATGTTACATCTTCGAAGCGGTCAGGCTTTACAAGAATAACCTGCATCTGGGAAGAGGGCATATTAGCGGATTTGGATTTAACAAGACGGGGAGATTCATTCTTTTTTGGGGCGTCTTCATAAGCCCTCTTTTTAGGTTCTTCGGCAACTTCATCCTGCGCTGCCGGCTCATCGTAATCGTCTTCCTCCTCGGAAAGGGTAAGAATGTTTTTGATTTTGTCCCAAGCGCTCATTATTATTTCTCCTTTATGTAAAATGAATTACAGATAATTTCTTCTGCCAAACAGAGCGGTGCCCACACGAACAAGTGTGGCGCCCTGAAGAATGGCATCTTCATAATCATCGGACATACCCATAGACAGTATATCCATACTACTATTATCTATGTTTTTACCCGATATGTCAATAAACAGATTATGCATTTTTTGAAAATATTTTGTGTTTGAGCCGTCAATGTCTATCGGAGGGATAGCCATAAGGCCTTTTATGCGTATATTATTTAGCATTGCTACATTGTAAACGGCATCTACCGCCTCTTCGTAGGTAAAGCCCGATTTGCTTTCCTCGCCGCCGATGTTTATTTCAAGCAGAACATCACTTGTTATTCCCAAAGCGGTGCTCTTTTTGGAAATTTCACGGGCAAGATGCAGTGAATCTACCGAATGTATCAGTTCCACCTTGCCTACAATATCCTTTACCTTGTTGGTCTGAAGATGGCCGATAAAGTGCTTGTGCACCGGCGCGAAGGAATCGTATTTTGAAAGAAACTCCTGAACGCGGTTTTCGCCGATGTATTCAAGCCCCTTTGATATAGCATAGTTTATAACATCAATATCCACTGTTTTTGTGGCGGCAAGAAGGGTGATATCTTCCGGTTTTCTGCCCGAAGACACGGCAGCTTGTGCTATTCTTTCCTTGATATATTTATAGTTTTCGTCAAATATCTCAACCGACGTTTTTTCCTTCATATAGATTTCTTCCTTTCACAACTACCTCGTCATATAACCGAAGGACCTCTTCGTTGCTCTTTTCCTGTTTACAGATAACATAATCATCTGTAGAAAATATTACCTCCACAGGTATAAAGCGCAGATTTATTCCCGAAACGACATAAACGCCGGTCTTAGTGCCTACAACCCGCAGTGATTTTTTCGGAAGCCGCAGTCCCGAATGGGTTTTGGTTACAACGGTCATCTCGCCCGACCGCATCGAGGCAAGTTCGCTGCTCATATCGCTGCAGGCGAAGATAACGACCGCTCTGTCGGAATCGGCCGATATATTTACCTGCTTTACGGTTGCCTTAAGGTCGGAATTGGTTTTAAGACCTGTGTTGATATGCAGACTGTCGCCCTCTTTGTATTTAAGGGAATCGTTTATCGAAATATCTGCGGCGATGTACCACTCGTAGTCTGAAACCAGTTTGCCCAGTGTATCTTCAGGTACCTTTTCAGGCTTTGCTGATTTAAGAAATTCGGGGGTAACGGCGGAAAGGTCGTCAAATTTAAGAACATTTTCCAGTCCGTCCACCGCCGAAACAAAGTAACCCGAACGGTCGGCGGAAACATATCCCGTGGGATTCGGAAGACCGCTTTGCAGGGAGGCAAGTTCACTTTTCAGTACTTCAAGTCTTGCAGAAAAGTCGGTCTGTTCGCCCGTTACCAACTGTTGGCGGTTTATGGCGGAGAGCAGACTGTCGGCATCGGATTGAACCGAAGAATAGCGCCCGTTGGAACTTGAAAAAACAAGGTGACCAAGTGTATCGTGCACTCTCTGGTTTATAAGATTCAGATCTGCTGCCTGAACATCGTTATAGGCGAGCATCTCCTCAATATCGGATATCTGTTTTGTAAGTTGCTGTATGTGGCTTACCGTTATAGATGCCTGTGCGTTGTCATATATCTGGGCTATGGTGCCGCCTTTGGCAACACGTTCGCCGTCGGTAGTAACAAAATGAAGTGTGCCGCCCGAACCGTATGTTACATAACTTTCCGAACGCAGTATAGTGGCGTTTATGCTCATACCCTCTACCGCTTCGTAATACTCAGCACTCTGGGTGGTTATCGGTTTGTATAACGAGGAATAAAGTTGGTGTATAAGAAAAACTGCGGCAGCAACACCTATAAATATTTTCAGTACCGCATTGTCCTTCACTTCATTTCCTCCTCTACTATATTTATTGCTTCGGCGATAACATCGTCCGAACGGTCGGCGTATATCCAGTGTATACGCTCGTCTCTGCAAAACCAGGTGAGTTGCCTTTTGGCATATCGCCTTGTCGAGCGTTTAAGAAGTTCAACCGCCTCTTCAAGCGATATTTTTCCCTCGAAGTAATCAAAAAATTCTTTATGTCCTATCGCCTGAACGGCGCCGTCGGTAGCAGAAGAACGCTTTTCAAAAGCGTTTCGCGCCTCGGCTATAAGTCCGTTTTCAAGCATTATGTCAACACGGGCGTTTATCCGCTCGTAAAGCGCCGAGCGGTCGGTGTAGTTTATTCCTATCATTATCGGCTCAAACGGGGAGTCGTTTTTTCGGGATAAAATATTCTGTTCGGTCAGTGTGTGACCTGTAAGATGATAAATCTCCAGCGCCCTTATTATGCGGCGGTCGTTGTTCGGATGCAGTTTTTCGGCGGCGTCGGGGTCTATTTCGCGCAGCCTTTCAAGCATCGCTTCTCCCCCAAGGGTGTTGTATTCTTCAATTAGCCGTTTGCGAACGGAACTGTCGGTGTTCTGCTCTACAAACTCAATGTTATCCACAAGTGAGTTTATATAAAGTCCCGTGCCGCCTACGACTATCGGCAACCTTTTGCGGGAAACAACCTCGTTTATTGTGCGCCGTGCCGCCTGTGTGTAATCGGCAACGGTAAAGGCGGTATCGGTATCCAGAAATTCTATCAGATGGTGGGGAATACCCTGCATCTCTTGGGGTGTGGGCGCAGCAGATGCAATAGACAGACCCTTGTATATCTGCATCGAATCGGCGGAAATTATCTCGCCGCAAAATCTTTTTGCCAATGCTATCGAAAGGGCGGTCTTGCCCGATGCGGTCGGGCCCACAACACAAATTATTTTAATTTTTTTGTTCATTGTATTCTTCCGAACTGTTTTTCAAGTTCATTCTTTTTTATTTCAAATGCAACCGGTCTGCCGTGGGGGCAGTAGCGTACATCGTCGCGGGCAAGAACCTCTTTTGCAAGAGCGGTAAGTTCCCGTTCGCTGTTTAGTCCGCCTGCCTTTATGGCGGCCTTACACGCAACTGTGTGGTACATACGGTCAAGTGCTTCTATCTCCACTATACCCTTAACGCCAAGATGCTGTGCCGTTTCGGTTATAACGGCGGCTATATCACAACCTATAAGTGTAGATGGCACACTGCGCACAATAACGGTGCTGTTTCCGAAATCCTCGACCTCGAACCCTGCTTTTAGCAGTGTGGCGCAACCGTGGACAACGGCATCGTACTCTTCGGGGGAGAGTCGTACCGTAACGGGTGTCAGCAACGGCTGAACCTCTACCGATTGCTTTTCTTTAAGTTCATTATACAGTATCCGCTCGTGTGCGGCGTGTTTGTCTATCAGGAAAATGCTGTTATTTTGCTGAACAATAATGTATGTTGAAAATGCCTCGCCGATGAACCGTATTTCTGTTTCGGGGCGATATTCTTCTGTAGGAATATCGGTTTTCGGTTGTGGTTTTTCGGGCGGTGGGGCAATATCCTCCTGTACCGCAGGTTTTGAAACGGGTGTCTGTTGCCGGGGTAGAGGGGATTCGGCCTGTGCAGTATCGTGTTGTTGGATTTTTGCAACCTCGCGTTTTACATCATCCCTCATAAAGAAGGG
>JAZOBW010000149.1:0-8837 GCA_045596185.1 Acutalibacteraceae bacterium
AAAAGGTCGGTAAGTGCAATTTGACCATCGCCGTTAGTATCGGACAAGGTTTCGCCTCTGAGCGTTGTTGTTTCCTCTCCCAGTAGCATCTGCTTTAAGTGTACAAGATCGTTTGTATCAATAACGCCGCTATCGTTACAGTCGCCGAATTTGTAGGTGTTGCCTGTGAAATCCGGCGTAAGAACACGCAGTTTATTGAAATCTGTCCAGGTTGAATATCCATTGTGTGTAGGATATGAGTAACCGCAGTTATATGCAGTTGTAAGGGTAATGGTATGTTTACCTTTTGTAAGATAGGTAGAAGGCAGTTTCACTTTGTTATACCAAGCGCTTCCATCAGAGAAGAAGGAAACTTTGTTTTTGTTATCACCATCTACAAACATTACAAAGTGACCTCTGTTTTCTGCCTTTCCGATATTGAAATCCATCTTAAGGTTGTAATAACCGGAATATGGAACATCAACTTCCATAGTGAAATACGGTGTCTTACTTGCAAGAGCGTCAAAGGTGAGATTTTCGAAAGTGGCGCCGTTGTTCTTCGCAAATGTAGCACCGTCGCCCTGCATACCGATTTTACCGTCGCTGTTTAATATCATTTTATTATAGCTTGTAACATTAGTAGCACCGTATTCTGTAGTTGTCAATGACGATTTAAGAATACCGATGATATTTGAAGGTACGGTAAGTTTAGTAACATTTACCCATCTGTGACAGTTGCTGTAGGTTTCGGGAACAATGAAGATAATATTTACTTCATTGATACCGGTTTTAAGTTCCATAGCTACGGTATCGTTAAAATAACCAGAATTTAGTTTATTTTCACCCTTGATTATCTTTCCGTTTACCTCCATAACGTAGAAGTACGGTTCTTCAGAAATTGGATACCTGATGTTATTGTTACTGCCAACACCATAGGAAAGCTGTACGTTATAGGTGCCTTCCTTTGAAGCATACAGATAATAGGTGATATGGGGAATATAAGAATTATCTCTGAATCCGTTAACCTGCATATTTGCATAGGACTGAAGATTACCTCTGTGAGCAGAATAGGTCGGGATACCGTTAATAAATTTAGCATAGTAGTGCTTATTGCCATTAGTATCGGTTAAATATTCGCTTGTGCTTAGTTCTATATCTGTTCCTAAAACAGAATAAATATCAGGGTAAAGAATATCGACAGAGCTTGCCATCGATGGGGAGATCAATCCAAATTCAACATTAAGAGTTACAGCAGCCGACGGCATCGTAAATGTGTAGGTATGTGCAGCACCTGCATTCTCAACATACAAACGAGAGCCGTTAACGTCAATGCTGGTTATTCTGTAGCCTGAAGCAGGTGTAATATTTACGGATACCTGCTGACCGCTTGCGAACTTACCGCTTGCAGATTCGGTTACAACCTCAATATCACCCGAGCCTCTTGTAAGGTTAGGAGTAATTGTATGTCCTTCGTCATCATAAATGCAGTAGTTAGCAGAGGGCATCCATTTGCTGTCACGGAAGTTTCTGCCTTTAAGAATGACCTTATCCTCGTAAACCTCTAAAATATAACCCTGACTATTGAAATAGGTTACTTTGCCATCATAATAATCAGACTCAGTATTTGCAATAGCGGCGGTGTTGAAGTTGTGGGGAAGCTTGTCGGTAGCGGGACGATAGTTGTTTTCATTATTTAATGAGTGGTGAGTATGTCCGCCGAAAAGGAAAATGTCGGAATCACCATTTGAGCAGTACTTATCCATAATGCTACGGAATTTGTTTGCAATTGCATTGTTGGAATCATCACCGCTGGTGCCAATACCGTTAAAAGCGTCGTCGCCGTAAGTACCTGAAACTGTTTCGTAAAGGCTTTGATGCAGAAGAATAAAGGTTCTAGCACCCTTGTTGCGGCTTTCCTGCAGCTCGTTATCCAAGAAGGTAAATTGTGCATCGGAAATGATAGCATTAAGTCCCATATTAACCGTAAAATTCGGGGTTGTATCTTCGTCGCCAAGGAAAATGAAGTGATAATCGGTGCCAAGCCAGTAGTCGTAATAGACCTTGTCAACTGCAACCTTGGTCTGAAGTGTTCCTGCATATTTAATAAATAATTCCTGAGCCTGTGTCGGAGAATTACCCCAGCAATCGTGGTTACCGTTTGCAATAAATACCTGTGGTTCACTGCCGCTGCCATAAACGTTTGTAAGTATCTTCTGCAGTTCCTTATACTCGTTTTCGATACCGTTGTTGGTAACGTCACCGTTTATGAAAACACCGTTTGCGGAAGGACAGAACTTCTTAATATCGGTAAGTGCGCGTGTTAGAGGCCAGTTATACGTACCGTAGAAGTCGTTGTTCGGAAGATACTCGGCATGAGTATCACTGATTACAGGAAATGTGTAAAGGGGAGTGCCGGGGTCGTCAAAAGCATATTCCTCGGGGAAATAAACAGTGCCGTGATAAGGAAGCTCGGTTGTTCCGTAAAGAGTGAATATCTTAAGACCGCGTGCGTCCTGAGGAATGATGGAATTATCACTCATAGCACGAACGGTTGTAGTGCCTGTGATTTTGAAGGGCGCAAGACTTGCATAGTCGCTTAAGGGTCGGCCGTTTTCGTCAACCCAATATGCAGAAAATCCTTCGCCGAGATTTGTGTTGTCAATACTGATTGAAAGGGTGCCGTCAGCAAGACCGTCGCTTTCTCCCTTGAGGTTGTAGGCAATATCAATGCCGTCTGCCTTGCCGTCAGAAGTAACGGTAATATAGTAGGAGATAGTTCTGTCGGCATAGTATCCTGATTTGGGCACAAAGTACACTTCATAAAGGCCAACGGGAATATCGTAGAAGCCGTCAAAACCCGACTGACTGCTACCGTTTTGAATGTTCATTGTGGTACCGTTATTTGAATCATTGAGATGTATAAAATACATCGACATAGTAGCACCGCTTACGGGACGAATGCCAAACCAAGCACCGTCTGCAACAGTACCTCTTGCGGCAACCATAATCGGCTCATCAGCACTGTAAACGCTCTTTGTGGGTGCAAGGTTATCGCTGATAGTTATGTACTTATAAGCAACGATTCTTGCATAATCAGTTGTTAATAAGTCGTTTGGAACAATATAAATTTCATAGGTGCCGGCACTATAAGAAGATGTTGGCAGGGAAACTACGGAGTTATTATTTGCCGAATCGAGTTTATAGGAATAAAGTATATCGGTGGTGCCTTTCTTTCTGATAGCAACACTATCGTTAACACTTTTTCCAACTGCCGTTACCTTTACAGTCTCACCTGTAAGATAATAATCCTTATCTGTTTCTAGTGAAAATCCATTGTTGATTGGTGTGCTGAAGACAGTGTCTGTAGAGGCTACAGCAAGATTTATGGGGCATACTGAAAAGACCCCAATCATCAACACGAGGACCAAAACACAAGAAATTGCTTTTTTGAGCATAACATCACCTCAAAGTTTATTTTATTAAATAATACCAATTTTGTGATGATTTGTCAATGACATATATATATGTGAAAATAAATCTTCTTGACAATATACCAAAAATAATTATATACTATATGCGGATATATATTTTTCATCTGCCCAGAGGGATTGTTTATGAAATTGCTTATTAAAATACGAAAGTCGGTTATGATGTTCGTTAAGGCGATGATTTTAATCGCCGTTACGACCGGTTTTATACAGATTTGGAATGAAAGCTACACCGAAACTCTTTTCAGTAATAAGGGTAATTATGTCGTCATTTTATCCTATGTTTTGATTTTTGCAACCTTTTCGTCGCTTTACGGCGCTTTTAATATCGGCATCTACAGAATTCACGAAATAATTTACAGTTTTTCGTTAGCAGTCGTTTTTACCAATATGATTATGTATCTTGAACTATCACTTATCGCACGAGAACTAGTTGATATACCACCGATGATTATTGGTATCGTTTATCAGATTGCTGTTGTAGCAATAGGCGCTTGTTGCGGTAATATGATTTATTTCAAGTTATACAATGCGCGTCGAATGGTCGCTATTTTCGGTAATGAGGCTACAGGCTTTGAACTTATAAAGAAAATGTCCCGTATATCTGAACGCTTTCAGATTGAATGTGGATTAAACGCTTCAATGACCGATATGGCAGAGATTAAAAAGCAAATTGATAAATATGAAGCCGTAGTTATTTGCGATATTGATAAAGACCTTCAAAAACAAATTATTTCTTATTGTTATACAAATCAGAAACGCACATATTTATTGCCCGATATAACCGATATTATCATTAACAACAGTTACGGAATCCAGATAAGTGATACTCCTGTTCTAATGAGCCGTAATAGGGGCCTTACGGCAGAACAGTGTTTCATAAAGCGTATCATGGATATTCTTATTTCCGCTGTTGGTCTTATTATTGCAAGTCCTATTATGTTGGCTTGCGCCGTTGCAATTAAACTTGATGACGGCGGTCCGATACTTTTCAAGCAAAATCGTATAACCAGAAATGGCGATATTTTTAATATTTATAAATTCCGTTCTATGATTGTTGACGCCGATAAAGAAGGGGCTAAAAAGGCCACTAACAATGATGATCGTATTACCAGAGTCGGTCGTGTGATACGTGCCTGCAGGGTTGATGAATTACCGCAGCTTATCAATGTTCTTAAGGGTGATATGTCGATGGTAGGTCCTCGTCCTGAACGCATTGAAAATGTTTACGAGTATTCGCAGGCATATCCTGAATTTGAACTTCGTCACCGTGTAAAAGCAGGGCTTACGGGTCTTGCCCAACTTTACGGCAAATATAATACCTCACCTGAAGATAAACTGAATATGGATCTTATGTATATTGAAACATATTCCCTATTGCAGGATATCAAACTTTTAGTTCTTACCTTCAAAATACTGTTTATGCGCGAAAGCACTGAAGGATTTAATGAAAGCGCGAACAAAAATGCCCGTGCTTCAACTTCGCTTCGCAGAGAGGATGAAAACGAAAATGAAATTTGATGCAACACTTGTAGTAATGGCGGCAGGTATGGGAAGCCGATTTGGCGGACTTAAGCAACTTGAACCCATCGGTCCTAATGGCGAGGCGCTTCTCGATTTTTCGGTTTACGATGCAAAATGTGCAGGTTTCAATAAAGTTGTTTTCGTTATCAAGCACGAAATCGAAAAAGATTTTAAGGAACTTGTTGGTAAACGAATTGAAAAAATGATAGATGTTGAATATGCTTTTCAGGAACTTGATATGTTACCTGAAGGCTTTTGCTGTCCGTCTGAACGCACAAAGCCCTGGGGAACGGCACACGCTGTATACTGCTGCAGGGATATAGTTAAAACTCCTTTTGCGGTTATAAATGCCGATGATTATTATGGCCGTTCGGCTTTTGAAAAGATATATGATCATCTTAAAGAAGAGCAAGGCGACTACTGTATGGTGGGTTTCCGTCTTGTGAATACATTAACAGAAAACGGTTCTGTTTCCAGAGGCGTTTGCACCGTTGAGGATGGTAAACTTATAAATGTTACAGAAAGAACAAAGATTGTTGATTGCAGGTATACCGAGGACGATGTGAATTGGATTCCATTGGCCCCTGATACGGTTGTTTCTATGAATATGTGGGGATTCACTACCGACCTGTTCGGCTACATTGATGAATATTTTAAGGGATTTCTTAAAGAAAAAATAGATGTACCGAAATCTGAATGTTATCTTCCCAGTGTTGTTTCTCATCTTATGGATTGCGGCGAAAAAACGGTCAGCGTTATGATAGCCGAAGATAAGTGGTACGGCGTAACATATAAAGAAGATAAGCAGGTGGTTGTTGATGCCATAGCGGCAAAAGTAGCTGCCGGCGAATATCAGAAATAAAGGAGAATAACAATGAATAAAAAACTGATTATAGGTATTGTTACTACCGCTGTAGCAGTCCTTTTGATAGGCGCTATCCTTTTACTTAACTTTTTTGGTGTATGGCCTTTTAATAATAAAGATACCGATGATGCTTCATCCGAATCAACAACATCTTCTGTTGAAGAGGTTATAAAAAATGGCGTTATCGAGTTCGGTGCGGTATCTGTTAAAGCAGGTGACAATTTTACCATTCCCGTAAAACTAAAAAGCAATCCGGGTATATGGGGAATTCAGTTATCTATAGAGTATGATGCAGAAAAATTCAAGGTTTCTGCTTGCAGTAACGGAAAAATTTTTGATGACTTTAATTACAGTGATGATGGAAACGGAACCTTACGACTTTTGATTATGACCAGTAAACTTAAAAATATTTCAAAAAACGGCTCTTTGTGTAATCTTGTGTTAACGGCTCTTGATAATGTTGAAGCAGGTGAATATGAATTCCGTGTTACCAATGATTCTTTAGCAACCTCCATTCAGGAGGATTCAAGCGGCAACCTTACTGAAACTACTATCATTCCCGAAATTGTTATAGGAAAAATTACCGTATCTTAATTTATTTGCCTTGCAAACTATTTGTTTGCAAGGCATTTTCATTTTTGCAAAAGGCTTTGCATATATTAATTTAGAAATCAAAAGTAAAGACCGAAAGGCAGAGATGAAAAATGAAAGAATTCTATCCGGAAGGCTGGTTTTCAGCGTCAACCGACAGACAGAATGTTGTCACTACATCCGTTCTTATAAATGCACAGATGAACGGTACGATACTTGAAAGCACGGTAAGTATATGCGATTCAAGTCATAATATGATTGTAAATCTTGGCGGCATTAAGGGAATAATTCCGCGTGTTGAGGGCGCAATCGGTATTGATGATGGAACAACACGGGACATTGCCCTTATATCCCGTGTTGGGAAATCCGTATGTTTTACTGTAAGCGAATTGCTTACAGATGATGATGGCAGACCTGTTGCAATCCTATCCAGAAAAAATGCACAAAAAATTTGTCGTGATTATTTTCTTAAAAACTATATATCAGGTGATATCATCAATGCCAAAATTACACATCTTGAGAGTTTTGGTGCTTTTTGTGATATCGGATGTGGAAATATTGCCCTGCTGCCGATAGATGCAATTTCCGTATCCAGAATTTCCCATCCCAAGGATAGATTCAAAGTTGGGGATAATATAAAGGCAGTAATTAAAAATATCAGCGGCGACGGACGCATCACGTTATCACTGAAAGAACTTTTGGGCACTTGGGAAGAAAATGCCGATATGTTTTCTCAAGGACAAACGGTAACCGGTATAATCAGAAGCATAGAAGATTACGGCATTTTCGTTGAACTTACTTCAAATCTTGCAGGACTTGCAGAACCACGCAACAATGTATCGGTGGGTCAGCAGGCGAGTGTATACATAAAAAGTATAATTCCCGAAAAAATGAAGATAAAACTTATAATAATAGACACTTTTGATTCTGAAGACAAGGGAACAATAAATTACTTTTGCGATAGAGAACATATCAATCGTTGGGATTATTCTCCGCTATGTTGCAATAAAAAAATATTTACACAGTTTTAAGTTGATTTTATTTATCTGTTGCGGTATAATATCACTCGGTGATGTAAAATGTCAGAAAATAATAATTGTACAGGAAATTGTTCAACCTGCAGTAGTAATTGTTCTTCCAGAAAAGAGCCTACCAGCCTTATAGAACCTACGGGCGAGTTTAATAATATTAAACATTGTATCGCCGTTGTAAGCGGTAAGGGCGGGGTAGGTAAATCAATGGTAACATCGCTTCTTGCGGTTGCTCTTAGGAGAAAAGGATATAATATCGGTATTCTTGATGCAGATATTACCGGTCCGTCTATTCCAAAATCATTTGGTATAAATTCCAATGCTATGCAAAATGAAATCGGCATACTTCCTGCCGTAACACAGAGCGGTATTGAGGTTATGTCTGTCAATATGCTTCTTAAGGAACACGATGCTCCGGTTGTTTGGCGCGGCCCTGTAATTGCCGGTGCTGTAAAGCAGTTCTGGCAGGATGTTGTTTGGGGTGATCTTGATTGCCTTCTTATCGATTGTCCTCCCGGAACCGGTGATGTACCGCTTACCGTATTCCAGAGCATTCCGCTGGATGGTATCGTTATTGTAACATCTCCGCAGGATCTTGTATCTCTTATCGTTAAAAAAGCATATAATATGGCTGAAATGATGAACATACCGGTTCTTGGTATGGTAGAGAATATGAGTTATGTAAAATGTCCTGATTGCGGTAAAGAATTTTCTGTTTTCGGTGGTGGCAGCGAGAGCGTTGCAAGTGAACTGGGTGTTGATCTTCTTGCAAAGATGCCCATTGATGTTTCACTTTCTCAAATGGTTGATAACGGCTATATTGAACGCTTTGAAGGCGAATTTATGGATAACGCCGTTGATAAGATCTCGAAGATTTTAGGCTGATTCCTTGTGGGTATATATTATGAGGATGAGGAAAAAGAAAAATCTTGAACAACGGTTAGAGGCGGTTCGGGATATATTGTATATCAGTACCAGTGAAGACCGCAACTTCAAAACGGCAATAGCCGAAAAGGATTATATTGATATTGATGGCTGGTTTGGTGAAAAAAAGCCGTTATATCTTGAAATCGGTTGCGGTAAGGGCAGATTTGCCGTGGAATTTGCTAAGTCGCATCCCGAAATTAACCTTTTGGCGGTTGAAAAGGATTCCAATGTTATTGTTGCTGCTTGCGAGGCAGCGCAAAAAGATAACGTCGCCAATTTAAGATTCATTAAAGGATCGGCAGAGTATCTTGAAAGGCATCTTAAAGAGGGAAGTGTAGATAGAATTTTTCTGAATTTTTCGTGCCCTTTCCCTAAAAAGAAGTATGCATCGCACCGCCTTACACACGCGAATTTTCTTGAAATTTATAAACG
>JAZOBW010000150.1:0-5299 GCA_045596185.1 Acutalibacteraceae bacterium
ATTTTTACCCAAAAATACCCTACTGTACGCCGCTTTCCACCAGCGCATTATACTCATTCGCAATAGTATTCCATGTTATCGGGCCTACAGCACCGCTTACATCAAGACCGAAAAGTCGCTGGAAGGTTTCGACCGCAGCGCGTGTCTGGTCACCGTAATAACCTGTAATGCTAAGTTGTGGCAGTTCACTGTAATTTTCACCTATAAAAGACAGATACGTCTGAAGATCTCTTACACTCTGATTGCTCATACCCTCGCTCAAAAAGAAACCTGGATATATCTTTGCAAGTCCGCCGGAATACCCCTGTGGAAGACCCGATACGGTATCGATGTATATCTGACTAATTTTAAGCCATGTTTCGGTGTTTACAACCCCCGTTTGAGGCAGACCGTAAAATGCCTGAAATTCCCTTACCGCATCCTCGGTTTCGGGGCCGAAAAAACCGTTCACGGTTATAATCTGCAGTGACGGATTAAAGTATGCTATAACCGCCAAATAGTACTGCAGCGTCCGTACACCCACGCCCTGCATACCACGGGAAAGTCGGGTAGTAAAAGGAAGACGAGCCTCCTCTATCGTTATACCTTCAGAAATCAGTTCTGTCAGTCCTTTAACGCCGACATAATATTGCTTTATCCTATACCAAGTGGCTTTATCAACACTGCCGGTTTGCTGGAGATTGAATATTTCCTGAAATTTTCTTACAGCATTCTCGGTATCTACATCAAATATTGCGTTTTCCTCTACAGTGGGTATGGCAGGATAATTTCGCGCTATTCGGTTAAGTTGTGTCTGTATTATCTTTACATTATTTCCCGAATCACCCACCACAAGCGGTGTGCCGGGGTAGGATTCCTCTACATCGGCAACGGGTGCATTTTCCACTATGTTTATATCTCCATAGTATCTGCGTAGTATTTCATAAGGTGTTTGCCCCTCTTGCGCCAGTGATACCGTTCCCCATTGAGAAAGGCCGTCACATTGAGATGTTGTTCCGTTACAAAACTGTGCAAACAACGGTTCTATACTTCCCTGACGCACCAGATAATCGTTAAATATTTCATCCACTATCTCGCTGATATTCGCAAAAATTTCACGGTTTTCTACAAACGCCTGATCAAACCGTGTGGTGTTGGTTATATCGAAATCGTATCCACGTGAAGGATACCATTCTGTATAGATACGGTTCAGCGCATAACTTATTATGGCATATATATTTGCCCTTAATGCATTTTCGGGCCAGGTGGGATATATTTCGCTTGAAGCAACATTCTTTACATATTCATCAAATGGTACCGTTACATTCCGTGCAGCCGAATCGGGTGCGCCTAGGTGAACGGTAATTGTATCGGGTATTACGGGTGTCAATATTTCCGGCATACTGAATACTCCTTATAAATCATAGTCTCTTCCCTCATCGATTATGCGTTCGCCTACATTACCTCCTGCCGCTGAAAGGGACAGCAAATCGGCCTTTTGCAGTGATGTTACGCCGGAAAATACGGGTATTTTTATAAAACGCTGTTTCACATAACCGTCGGCCTCTACCGTAACATCGTATACCGCATACGGTCGTTTTTCAGCACCCACGCTTTCGGATAACGATTTTGCAGGTGTAGGAAGCAAAAATGTCTTTGTTTTTCCACTCATATCGCTTTTATCACTATCGACTGTTCTTACGGTTTCCTCTTCGGTGGAAAAAACCGTAACCATAGCATCGCTTACGGGATAAAGCCCCCTTGCCGTGGTAACGCTTACTATCAATCCACCCGATGATTCATCGTCCTCCAAAGAGGTGATTTCAGAAATTTGCAACTGCGGTGCCGCAGTGTGTACCGATGCATACATCTCCATCATTTCTTTTTCATATTTTTCAATAAGTTGTCTGTCCATAAAAAATCCTCCGCCATTGTTTATTAAATAATATGCAAGGCGGAGGTTATTTTTACTATTTAATTTTCATTTAATTTTTTATAAAGGTCTATTATCTCCCTGCGCAGTGCCAAATTTTGCTGCGCTTTAAGTTTAGGATCCTTATGGAGAACATTTACTGCGGCATTTCCTGCCTTTCTTAAAATATCACGATCTGCCGCAATATCGGCGATTCGCAGCTGCGGTAATCCGTGTTGGCGCTGACCGAGAAAGTCGCCCGGACCGCGCAAACGCAGATCCTCTTCCGCAATCTCAAAACCGTCGCTTGTCTTGCTGATAACCGAAAGCCTTTCGGTGGGCATATCCGACATAAAAATGCAACTGGATTCATAACCGCCCCTGCCTATTCTTCCGCGCAACTGATGCAGTTGCGACAGACCGAATCGTTCGGCATTCTCTATGAGCATTATCGCGGCGTTCGGAACATCGATACCAACCTCTATTACCGTTGTACAGACAAGTAGTTGAATCTCACCACACTTGAAACTGCGCATAACAGAGTCCTTATCTTTTGAAGACATCTTGCCGTGAAGCAGACCTACACGATAGTTTCGAAAATCACCGTTACATATGTTTTCATAATATTGCTGTGCGCTGACAACGGTCATTTCCTCGTTTTCTTCCACCATCGGGCAAACGATGTATCCCTGTCTTCCGCTATCCAGATGCTTTTTAATATAATTAAAAACCCTTTCCCGCAACTGACTCGTAACAGCATAACTTTTTACCTTCTGTCTGCCCTTTGGATATTCATCGATTATACTGATATCAAGATCGCCGTAAATAATAAGCGCAAGTGTACGGGGTATGGGCGTTGCAGACATAACCAATGTATGTACCGTACTGCCTTTGGCGGCAAGTTTTGCTCTTTGTGAAACACCGAAACGGTGCTGTTCATCGGTTATCACAAGTCCCAATCGGTCAAATGTAACATCATCGGACAAAAGCGCGTGTGTACCCACCGCAATATCACATTCACCGCAAGACAAGGCATTTTTCAGTTCGTTCTTTTTCTTTTTCGAAACCGAACCGGTAAGAAGAGCGCATTTAATACCGCTACCCTCAAGCATAGAAGAAAGGGTTGCAAAGTGCTGTTCGGCAAGTATTTCGGTAGGTGCCATAAATGCCGCCTGCATACCGCATTTAACAGTATTATAAAGCAGAGCCGCGGCAACGGCAGTCTTACCGCTGCCCACATCGCCCTGAACAAGACGATTCATACACTTGCCCGACATCATATCCTTTACACATTCCCTGACTGTGCGAAGTTGTGCCGATGTAAGTTCAAAAGGTAAAAGTGATAAAAACTCGTCCGTAGTATCAACAGACAATGTAAAACCGCTTTCATTGCGCTTTTTACCCTTAAGAAGGGCAAGTGCTGTTTGCAGAATGAAAAGTTCTTCAAACACAAGCCTTTTCCTTGCGGTGCATAAAGATTCCTTGCTATCTGGAAAATGTATATTTTTAAGTGCATAGGCAAGGTCGCAAAGTCCGTTTTCACGCCGTATATTTTCAGGAATGGGATCGGGCGGCATTTCTACCGAAAGTGCATTTGCAACAAGTTTTTCTATCATCTTGCTGCTCACTCCCGAAGATGCGCGGTATATCGGTACAACGCCTACTGCAGAGGTTTCGCGAATTTCGGGCGAAGACATGGTTGGAAAAAAGCCGCGCATACTTATTTTGCCGAAGAATAGATATTCATTACCACGGCGAAGTTTTTCGGCAAGAAATCGGTTGTTGAAAATGGTGACGGTCATTCTCTCGCTGTTATCCGCAATAACAAATTTATAAATTATAAGATTGCTTCGGACAATATTTTTTTCTATTTCGGTTATTACTCTGGCCTTTACGGCAACCTGTTCTCCTTCACTACATTCAGAAATAGGCTTTATGTTTGACCAGTCTTCATAAGCACGGGGATAAAAACGCAAAAGAGCACCGATCGTATCGATGCCCAAACGGTTAAGGACTTCGGCACGCTTAGTGCCGACGCCCTTAAGATATTTAATTTCGGTTTCAAAACTCGGCATTAGTACCCACTCACTCTGCAGAAAGTATAAAGTAATACACCGGCTGACCGCCGTTTACGAGGGTGATTTCAACCTTGTTTGCGAACTTTGCATTAAGTTGCTGCTCTATCTCCGCAGCCTGTTTACCACTGACATCCTCTCCGTAGATAACGGTTATAAACTGGGTGTCACGCTTGATCATCTGCTTTACAAGTTTGGTTACAGCACGGTTAAGATCTGTCTCAGTAAATGAAATCTTACCGCCGAGAAGGGCAAGAAGTTCGCCCTCTTTTATCTTATGGCCGTCGTAATCGGAATCACGGGCGGCAAAGGTTATCTGACCGGTTGTAATAAGTTCTGCCGCTTTCTGCATTCCGATGGCGTTTGCCTCGTTATCAGCGTTCTCATCAAAGTTGAGCATAGCGGTTATTCCCTGCGGTATGGTTCTTGTGTGAAGAACAATTACCTTTCGGGTGCTTATCGGAATTGCCTGTTCCGCAGCCATAATAATGTTCTTGTTATTGGGAAGAACAAATACGGTTTCAGCGGGTGTCTGCTCTACCGCTCTCAAAATATCATCGGTACTGGGGTTCATAGTCTGACCGCCGCTTACAATGGTATCTACACCAAGGTCACGGAAAAGTTGAGCAAGACCATCACCTGCACAAACCGACACAAAACCTACCGGCTTTGTAACTTCAACCGAAACAATTTTTTCGCTTAGGTCTGCATTCTTTGCAGGTTTCTTCTGTGCATTGGCAGCATCGTGCTTTGCCCGTTCGTGCTGATCACGCATATTTTCTATCTTAAGGTGTACCAATTGGCCATGTCCAAGTGCATTTTCAATAGCATTACCCGGATGATCAGTATGAACATGAACCTTGATTATTTCCTCATCGTCGACAACAACAACACAGTCGCCTATCGTTTCAAGATATGCACGCAGATCGGCCGGCTGCTTATCACAGTCGGGAGCACGGTTAACGATAAATTCGGTGCAATATGTGAATGTTATCTCGGTTTCGAACTCACCTGCGGCATTTCTGGAGGATTCCTCTTCAGGCTCATCCGCAACAGCAGTCTCGCTGGCAACAATAACACCATCCTTGAATACAGACAGCATACCTTCGAGGATTATTACAAAACCCTTGCCGCCTGCATCTACAACGCCCGCCTTTTTAAGTGCCGGAAGAAGTTCGGGAGTCTGTTCCAGAGCCTCTTTAGCACCTTCAATGGCGGCTTCGAAGACCTCTATATCGCTTTTGCCTGTATTACAAGCCGCACGAGCGCGTTCAGAAGCAACACGGGCAACGGTAAGAATGGTGCCCTCGGTAGGCTTCATAACAGCCTTATA
>JAZOBW010000151.1:0-6134 GCA_045596185.1 Acutalibacteraceae bacterium
CGAAAAAATCAACTTAAAACGATATAGGGAACCGAATCGGGGGAGTTATTGCCTTCTGCAAAGAAGTAGGCGTCAAGGATTCGGCGTACAACGGTACCCGATGAAAAACTGGAATCGCCGTGCTCCAGAACAACCGAAATTGCGATTTCGGGATTTTCGTAGGGTGCAAAGGCGATGAATGTGCTGTGGTCGGCACCGCCGTCGGTCTGTGATGTACCGGTTTTACCGCCTATCTTTATAGGATAGTCGCCCAGAACGGTACTGCCCGTACCGTCAACCGTAACCGAGAGCATACCTTCCTTTACAGCTGAAAGTGTTGAATCGCTTATGGAAACCTTGTTTACAACTTCGGGTTTTTTCTCTTCGTATACTGTGGACATATCATAGGATACTATTTTATTGATAAGTGTAGCGCGGTAGTGGGTGCCGCCGTTTGCAAATGTTGCGGCATAGTTGGCAAGTTGCAGCGGTGTAAATGCGTTTTTCTGACCTATGGATATCTGAAGCGTATCACCGCCGAAACCATCACCGCTGGGTTCTATAAGGATTCCTGCACTGTCGTCAACCTCAACACCCGTTTTAACACCCAGACCGAACTGTTTGAAATAATCGGTCATAGAAAGCGCACCTACACGTCTGCCAAGTTCAAAAAAGAAATAGTTGCAACTTTTGGAAAGTGCTGTTTTAAGTGCAATTGAACCGTGACGGTGCATACAGGAAGGCTGATAGTCGCTGAAATATACATATTTGCGTGAGCAGAATATGCTTTCACCGATATTATAATGTCCGTTTTCCAAAGCTGCGGTAGCAACAATGGGTTTAATGGTGGAACCGATGGGATAAACACCATTGAAAGCACGGTTTGTGAGCGGCTTATAGGGGTTTGCAAGAAGGGCATCATATTCTTCGCCTATGGTGGCAAGATCGTATGTCGGATAGTTTGCAGCACAAAGAATCTGGGCGCTGTTTACATCTACAACCACTGCGGTACCGGCTGTTACAGTTCCGCCTTTCGACTGTAGGTTTCGTACAATTTCAGAAAGCGAATCCTGCGTTGTGCGCTGGATAACCTTGTCCAGCGTTATCATAACGGTCTTTCCTGCAACCGGAGCTTTTGTTATTTCGCTTTTGATGATGTTACCTTCGGAGTCTATATAATATGTTATCTCTCCGTCGGTGCCGCGTAGATCCTTTTCAGCATAATATTCGATACCGCTTTTACCTACCTTATCATCGAAGGCGTAGCCACGATCTTTATAACATTCGCCCTCGGTCCAGTCCTCCTCGTAAATGGGACCTACCGTGCCGATAAGGTTTACTGCAAGAGAGGTATCGGCGTACTGTCTGAAGGGAACAACATCTACCGTAACACCACTGAGAAGAAAACCTGATTCGCTTATTTTCCGCATAAGTTCGGTGGGGATATCTTCGGCAAATGTAAAGGGATATGATATGGAAAAATCGGCAATTTCCATACTGTAGCGCACACCCATAATTTTTCTCATATCATCGGTGGAATATCCGTCCAGTTCATAGCGGTCGCTCATCTGGATAAAGCAGTTTTCGGCGGTAGCATAGTGTGCAAGATCAAGTGTGGAAATAAGTTTGTCGGTGGATTCACCCTCGATAAATCCATAGGGTGCCTCCATCGCCATAGGAAGTTTGTCGTTCCAATCAACACCGTTTTCCTGCAACAGGTTTACCAGTGTCAGTATAACATCGTTAAGATCCTCCTTTACATAGGCCTTGTTAAAAACGATGTTGTAGCCGTCGCGGTTTATGGCTATTTTTCTGCCGTAGCGGTCAAGGATCTCGCCTCTGGGCGCCTTAAGTACCGCCGTGCGCACAGCGGTGCTTCCCGCAACGGAAGAATACTTTGATGCGTTAATAAGTTGTAATGAGCATATACGGGCGGTATATGCGATAATAAGAAGAACAAGAAGAATAGAAAGTACTGTCAGTTGCGTTTGGTTTTTGCGCTTAAAGGGCATCGATCTCACCTCGCAGATCTATCGGAAATAAACTTTTGCAGATAGTAGAAGGGAATTATAAAAACGGTGGTATATATTGCAGAGGGAATGCCGTGTTGCAGTATATATCCCAGACTGTTGTATAAATCGGAAGAAGAATAGCCGATAAGCCATCTTAAAACGAAATAAAGAACAGATATCATAAGGCTCAGCGCTATGGCGGAGCGTATGTTATTGTTGAAAAGATGTCTTGTAATAAGCGATACCGCAAGCGCGATGATCGCCATAAAAACGGTGTTGAAACCGAAGGGTAGAGCAGAGCCGCTGTCAATGAACGCACCGAAAACAATACCGGTAAACACTGCCGGAAATTCGGAGGAAAACATGGCAACGGATATAAGAAGTACCAGCGGTAACACAGGCTCTGCTGCAGAAATTTTCAGACTGATGCCGCAGGTACCGTTCAGCACAACAAAGATGATAAAAAGCAGAATGTTTATAACTATAAACGGACGAAATTTTTTAATAAATGACATATCACTTAACCTCTGAAGGATCGATGCCGCCCTGACCCTCAAATTCGGTTATAACCATAACAGAGCGTATCTCGTCCAGTTTTACAAAGGGTGTTATATCGGCGTAGATGGAGGTGTTGTACTCATCGGCACCTATGGAAGTGATGGAACCCACAAGCAGACCTTCGGGAAAGATACCCTCACCCGATGTTACGATATAGTCGCCTATAGCAACACTGCAAGAACGCGAAAGATTTCCAAAACGGCAAAGGCCGTTTTCGGCGAGTTGTAATCTTCCCGAAATAATGCCCGAGTCACCTGTACGGCTGTCAAGAGCACCCAGCGTAAGGTCGGGATCCAGAACTGTTGTGACCTTAGCGGTGATGGTTCCTACTTCGGTTATGTAGCCAACCAATCCTGCATCGGTTATAACGGGGTCATAGACCGATATGTCCGACATAGAACCGCGGTTTATGGTAAAACTGCCGTAGGGATCGGAGGTATCACGTGATATGACAGTGGCATCCGAAAAGACAAAATCAGGGTTCAGTTCCCTTATTTCAAGATACTGTTTGTAGAATTCGTTTTCGGCTGAAAGTTGGTCATTTTCCGCAACCTTTTCGCGCAGTTCGTTCAGTTCGGCATTCAGTTCGGCATTTTCCAACATAAGTTCGTTGCCGTCACGGTAAGCGCTTATAAAATCGGACACGGCGTTGGAAATTTTACCTGCTGCCGTTTTGAAGGGCGCGGCAATGGCACCGGCAATATCGGCCTGCGGCGCCATACGGCTTCCGGCAAGACCTACTGCCAGTGAAAGTATTGCAATTATCAGAACAACGCAGACGATTATTTTGAACTGTCGGCTGCGAAAGAAAAAACGCATTTTGTGTTCCTCTCCGTTTCAGGGTGGATTTTTATTTATCAGCGGAAACGCTTTCCTCTGCGGAATACATAGTTTTCAAAACCGCTGTCAGCCTCAAGGCGTTTGGCGGTACCCAGTACCACACAGTCAAGGGGATTGGCAGCAACGGTAACGGGCATACCTGTTTCTTCTGCAATAAGTTCTGCAAGCCCGCGCAAAAGTGCGCCGCCGCCCATAAGTGTGATGCCGCGGTCAATAATATCGGCAGAAAGTTCGGGTGGAGTTTTCTCAAGCGTAGAGCGTATGGTATCGATTATCTGGGATATCGGATCTGCCATAGCGTTGCGTACCTCTTCGGAGGTAATGGTTATATTTTTTGGAAGACCGTCGATAAGATTGCGGCCCTTTATCTCAACCGAAGTTTCGCCTTCGTAAGGCTTTGCCGAACCAATATCTATTTTTATTTGTTCTGCAGTGCGTTCACCGATAAGCAGATTGTGTTTTTTTCTTATATAGTTGATGATGGCCTCATCAAGATCATCGCCTGCAATTCGTACCGACTGTGCGGTAACGATGTCGCCAAGGGAAATAACGGCAACTTCACTTGTACCGCCGCCGATATCTACTACCATACTGCCCGTTGCATCCCACACGGGAAGACCCGCTCCTACGGCTGCGGCCATAGGTTCTTCAACAAGGTCAACATCTGTGGCACCGGCAAGTTTTGCAGCATCGTAGACAGCACGGCTCTCAACCTCGGTAACACCGGCAGGAATACATATAACCATTCTTACACGGGAAAATACCGAGCCTTTAAGTGCCTGACGGATAAATCTTTTAAGCATTGCGGCCGTAACATCAAAGTCGGCAATAACGCCGTCTTTAAGAGGACGCACGGCAACTATTGAACCGGGTGTTCTGCCTATCATTTCTTTTGCTTCGCTTCCGAATGCTCTTACTGCGTTGCTACGAACATCGTAAGCAACTACCGACGGTTCTCTCATAATGATACCCTTGCCTTTAACGCATACAAGCGTATTTGCGGTTCCAAGGTCAACCCCTATATCTCTTGTGAACATATGCTAAACTCCTTGAATAAGATTTGTTTTTGACTGTGCATTGGGAATAAGTAGGTGTAATTTAGATGGCAGGTTGGTAATGGTGACGCTTTGTGCACCTGCCGCATATTCACCGTCCAATGTCCAGGAGACGCCTTCTCCTCCGGTTACGGTTATTTTTTTTGTATGGAAAAACTCTATTTCTTCACGATTAAGGTCCTGCCGCAGAATCCCGTCAACAATATTCTGAAACTGCATAATATTTGCAGGTTTCCTGATAAGCATAACCTCGAACAAACCGTCGTTAAGTTTTACAACGGCATCGGAAAATTTAACAATACCGCCTACCGACATTGAGTTTGAAACGGCGCCAAACAGAAAATCGCCCTCGACTTCGCGTTCGTCGCAGGTGAATTTCAGATGAATAGGCTTTATATTTCCAAGGCTTTTAATGCCTTCAAAGAAGTATGCGGCCTGACCAAGAACATTCTTCACATCCTGCGGTGCCGAGTAGGATGCCTCGGTAAAAGCGCCGAAAGAGGCAGTATAGGAAAAATATTTATCGCCGAATTGTCCTATATCAAGACTTATCGGATTGCCGGTTACTATATCCTTTGCGGCCTGAAGAATACCTTTTGAAATGCCTAGTCCCGTAGACCATTCGTTGAGTGTACCCGAAGGAATATAGCCAATATTGCACTCTATACCTGATTGCATAAAGCCGGTTATAACCTCGTTTAATGTGCCGTCGCCTCCGCAAACGACAACAAGGTCATATTCGCCCTCTTTTACAAGCGATATACGTCTTGTGGCGTCATGTCGGGATTTTGTGGGATATACAGTAACTTCATAATCGGCGAGTGAAAAGGTTTCTATAACCCGCAGCAGTTCATTACGCATCTTTGCTTTACCGGAACAAGGATTAACGATCAACAATAACCTTTTTATCTGCATACTGAAAACCTCATTATCTGTAGTTTATGGGTAATGTCGCCGTGGCATTGAGTGCCTCGTCACAAGTGTTGCCGTCAAGGAATTCATAGTATCCCTGCACACCCACCATTGCGGCATTGTCCGAGCAGTATTTAGGCTCGGGATAATAAAGTTCAAAGCCCCTTTTTTTACATTCTTCGCTCATACGGCGGCGAAGTTCACTGTTGGCAGAAACGCCGCCTGCCAGTGCTATTTTTTTATGTCCGTATTTTTCGGCGGCAAGAAGTGTGTTTTTGATAAGCATATCGCATACACGCTGTCGCACAGTTGCCGCAAGTGTCGGTACATCGATATCTTCACCCTTTTGTGCACTGTTATGCACAAGGTTGATAACCGCTGTTTTCAGTCCCGAAAAACTGAAATCAAGTTCGCCTGTGTCAACCTTCGGATAGGGTAGAGGATATTTTGCGATGTCGGGTATGCCGGCGATTTTATCAAGCATAACACCGCCGGGATACGGTAGCCCTAGTGCCCTTGCCGTTTTATCGAAGCACTCACCTGCCGCATCGTCACGGGTGGCCCCCACAGGATTGAATTTCGTGTAATCGCTTACCTCTGTTATAACGGTGTTGCCTCCCGAAACGGTAAGGCACAGAAACGGCGGAGTAAGTTTTTCGTTTTCGATATAATTTGCCGCTATATGGGAGCGCAGATGGTGAACCGGTATAAGCGGAACACCCAGAGAAAGGGCAAGACCTTTTGCAAAGTTTACCCCTACAAGCAATGCACCGATAAG
>JAZOBW010000152.1:0-3911 GCA_045596185.1 Acutalibacteraceae bacterium
TTGTCTTCCTAAGACCGCTTGGCCTCCGACTTACTGGTGGATATGCCAAAAAGATATTATTACGCAATAGCGATAATCGCCGTTAAAAATTTCATAGCAGCAATTTTGCCGTTTTGTATTTATAAAAGGCTTAGAAAGTAAAAAAACACCATCGAGGCAGGATGCCTCGATGGTGTTTTTAGCATTAAAAACCGTACTCTTCGGCGAAAGCGGAAACACTTTCTACCGTATCATTGTGACGTGCCTTTTCGGCGGCAAAACCGATAAGGTGATTAGCGACCGATGTTTTGATATCGGCGGCACAAAAGCCGTTATAGGTACCGTCAAGGTATTCGTGAAGTTCCACTACAATACCGCCGTCTCCGCCGCCGTGACCGCCCAGAATACTTTCTTCGGTTTCTGTAACGGTAACCATATTGCGACGGTGATCATCGAATGTGTTAACGGTGATTTCCTTGTCGGACATATTGGCGTAAAGTTCACCCTTTGTGCCGAATATGCGGATATATCTGCCGCCGGTGTTGAAGGCGTTCATAATCAGGTTGGCATTTGCGCCGCCCTCGAATTCCATATTAACCACCTGATGGTCAACAACGTTGTTGTTTGCATGGAATACGCAAAGACCGTAATCGTTAACCCTAAGGGCGGTTTTTATTTCTTCAGGTGTTGGCAGTTCTGCCTTTGCAAAACCCTTTGAGCAAGCCTTTTTGAACCAATCTGTGCAGTTTTCATCACAGTAGATTTTTTCACTGTTATAAGGGCAGGTGTCTGCTATGGGGCAGTTGCCATCAAAACAGCGAACCGGTGCGCCCTCGGGTGCGTTTTCGCTCTTAAAGTATGTAAGGTCGCCGAAGGACTGAACCTTGGTGCAGGGTTTATCGATAATCCACTGAATAATATCAAGGTCGTGGCAGCATTTTGCAAGAAGCATTGCAGAGGTTACCTCGTCACGGTGCCAGTTACCTCTGATGTAGCTGTGGGTGTAGTGAATATCGCCAACACCTTCAACTTCCAGAACGGTCATAACATCGCCTATTGTGCCGCTCATAACGATTTCTTTTACACGCTTGTAAAAAGGTGTGTAGCGAAGAACATGGCAAACAAGAACCTTAACGCCCTTCTTTTCGGCGGCGATGGCAATATCTGTACATTCCTTCGCTGTGGGTGCAACCGGCTTTTCAAGCAAAAGATCGTAACCGCACTCAATAGCTTTCATAGCAGGTTCGTAGTGCATATTGTCCATGGTGGCTATTATCGCAACATCTGCCATCTTCGGTTTGGAAAGAATTTCTTGCCAGGAAGAAAAACACATCTCATCGGGAATATTGAATTTTTCCTGAATGGCCTTGCGGCGACCCTCTATGGTCTCTGCCACGCCTACAATTTTATATTTTTCGGGGAACTTGCTCATCTCGTGCACATACCGCGCACCGCGGTCACCTGCACCTATAAGAATAACAGAATAGGTCTTCATACTGCCTACCTCCAAGGTTTTTCTTGATTTTAGCACATTTTGTGCTATAATGATAGTACAAAACAGGCAAAATTTAGCACAAAATTGATATAGAGGGGCTTTATGGCAAAAGATTTAAGGGAAAAAACACCTGTTCAGTACGGAAATACAGCCGTAAAGGCACTGCGGTTTTCTTTTTCTGCAAACAGAATATGTGTAGCACTTCATTGGCATAACAGAATGGAAATGGTGCGTGTCAGGGAAGGGGAGTTATATGTCGGAAATCCCGCATTTCCAACACCGCTCGGTGTGGGGCAGGTATATATCGTTCCGCCAAAAACACCCCATTACATAGCAACAAATAGTTGTTCGGCGGTATACGATGTAATAATGTTTGATGTTCGTACATTTTATAATGATACACCCATCTGCCGGAAGATGTTGGAATCGGTTTTTGATGGCAGGGCTACGTTTGAAATGACCGCCGATAACACGGAAATAACCGATTGTTTTGATGCACTGTACCGCTTGGCAAACGAAAGCCGCCTTGAAACGGTTGCAACTGTATATAGAATGATAGACCTGATTTTCAGTCACTGCCTTATAGGGATGCGGCAGGATGGCGGTAGGGACAGTGCTATGAAACGGGCGGCAGACTATATACGAGAAAATCTTGCCGAGGACATTTCGGTAGAGAGTCTCGCCGCACACTACGGATACTCTCACGAACATTTTTGCCGCAAATTCAAAAACGAGATATGGTTAAGCCCGATGAATTATCTGAAGGTGTGCCGCCTTGAAAAGGCGGCAAAACTGCTGAAACTTCATAAATATCGTATAGATGAAATTGCGTCTCTCTGCGGCTTTTCTGACCAGAACTATTTTACGCGATGTTTTAAGGCGCACTACGGCGTCCCTCCCACAAAGTATGAATAAACAAAACAACACCCTTCGGGCAGCGCTCGAAGGGTGTTGTTGATTATGTGCAAAATTTACAAGGGGTACAATATCCGACAATAAAGGTGATTACGGCGGATACAAGAAGCAATAGAGGAATTAGGAACAGTTTTTTATCAAACGGTTTAATTTTATTTATAATAAGCATTATAACAGCAAGTAAAACGGAAAATAAAGCAACATTTGATGGGTATATCACTTCCAGATCCATATGTTTAGAAACCAAATCCGAAACATTCAGACAAAACAGCGTTATATATGTCACGGATAATAACCCTGACGCAGCAAATAACACCTTTTTCATATCATCACCGCCTTGGATTAGTATAGCATAAAAGCGGCGAGGAGGCAAGGGAAAGTGAAGTATCGGCTTTGCCGATGTGAAGTTATGCCGTTGGCATAGTGAAGTTTTGTGCTTTCGCACAAAGTGAAGTTAAGTGTGCCACTCACGCCCGCAGGCGCTTCACTTGCGAAGCAAACTTCACGCACCGAAGGTGTGCTTCATGTGCCGTAAGGCACACTTAGTTGAAAAAGAGAAGACACGCTCTCGCGTGTCTTTCTTTTTTTGGGTGTTTTGAACTTAATGACACGAATTTAATGTGCCTGAAAACCGAAGAATTTCTTAATCTTGAATATTATTAGAATCTTTATTTTGTGTAAATAAAACTAGGGTAAAAATATATGTGCAAAGTTTTGCTACTATACTGTAAACGCTATTTGATGGTGTTAACATGCTTAAATACGAGAAAAAATCATTCCCCATATTTCGTATCATTGTGATTACACGAATATACTCTAAAACATTAAACAATGCACCTAAAATAAAGGCACCACCTAATATAATCCAACTCAATTTATTTAAATTAAGTTTGTTTTTTAGCAACCACTGACTTCGCAAAAGAATAACAACAAAAATAATCAAAGGTCTAATTATTTCATACACTAATGCGATAATTTTACTGAATAGAAATACAGATACAATTTGTTCAAATATGAAAAATCCAACTACTAAACAAATCGATTTTAAAACTGACTTCGAACTGATATTAGGTTTTAAGGCGATTAAAAAGCACCCAAGCAAAGCAACATAAAAAACGATACTCGTTACTATGTAAGCAAAGGGTTGCGAAAATGATAAAATTGAAAGTATTACTGTTCTTAAAGGAACTTCAACCAAAAAGGATACTGCTAAAATTAGCATGATTAGTATTTGTTTTTGTTTTGTAGAATTCATTAAATCACCGCCTTGGATTTAGTATAGCATAAAAGCGGTGGAGGAGCAAGGTATAATGAAATATCGGCTCTGCCGATATGAAATAATCCTTCGGATTATGAAATATTTTGCCGTTGGCAAAATGTGAAATAAAATTCGTTCCTTCATATGCCGTAGGCATATTTCATACGCGAAGCGTATTTCATATTGCGTAGCAATATTTCACTCGTTCCGCAAGGAACGAATTTCATTGAAAAAGAAAGACACGCTTTCGCGTGTCTTTCTTTT
>JAZOBW010000153.1:0-5009 GCA_045596185.1 Acutalibacteraceae bacterium
ATCAGAAAAAAGAGATTTGGCTTTGTTCAGAACGGACGCCTTGATATTACCTTTCTGGCATTCGTTTTAATACTGCTTACCATAGGGCTTGTAATGCTTTTTTCGGCAAGTTATGCTTTTTCTTATGAAAACTACGGCAACAGTTATAAATTTATCATCCGTCAGGCAGGATGGGCACTTGTAGGAATTATAATAATGATAGTTTTTTCAAAGATCGACTATCATATATGGCGCAAGATATACTGGTTGGTATTTCTTGTAAGTACGGCAATGTTGATATTTCTGCTTATAATGCCGCCAATGGTTAAGGATATGGATGTTAAACGGTGGATAATTATCGGCCCTGCCAACTTCCAACCGTCAGAAATTGCTAAGTTTTCTATAATACTTGTTTTTTCATCACTTATATCAGCAAACTATAAGTTGATGAAAAACTTCAAATTCGTATTTATTCTTACCGCTATTTTGGGATTGACCTGCGTTCTTGTAGTATTAGAACCCCATCTTTCGGCAACAATACTGATTTTTGCAATAGGAATCGTTTTGATGTTTGCAGGGGGATTGCAGAAAAGATATATTTTCGGAGGCGGTCTTCTGGGCGGAGGATTGGTTGCACTTGCGATTACCACCGGTCTTATCGGATATGGTAGCGACCGTTTCAGATTTTGGTTAAATCCGTGGCTTGATCCGCAAGGTAAAGGCTTTCAGACGATACAGTCACTTCTTGCTATCGGCTCAGGTGGTATTCTGGGTCGAGGCATAGGTATGTCAAGGCAAAAGTACCTTTGGGTTCCCGAACCGCATAATGACTTTATTTTTTCCATTGTATGTGAAGAATTAGGCCTTGTTGGCGCATTGTTTATAATTATCCTTTTTGCGCTGCTTGTGTGGAGAGGATTTAATATCGCAATGCGCGCTTCGGATAAATTTGGTTCGCTACTTGCTATAGGTCTAACATTTCAGGTGGGCTTACAGGCTATGCTCAATATTTGGGTTGTCACCAATACTATGCCGAACACAGGAATAAGCCTTCCGTTCTTCAGTTACGGCGGCACATCGCTTGTTATACTACTCGCCGAAATGGGTATCGTGTTATCGGTTTCCAGAGGGGCGGATATCAGCAAATCATAGTTGGAGGACTGTATATGCATATTCTATTTGCCGGCGGAGGTACAGCAGGACACATAAATCCTGCACTTGCGGTTGCGGGTTATATCAGAGAAAAGCATCCCGATGCCCATATCAGTTATATTGGTACTGCCGATAAACTGGAAGCAAAACTGGTTCCCGAAAAGGGATATAACTTCCGCACAATTGAGGTTGCAGGTTTTCAGCGAAAACTAAGTGTTAAAAATATAGGTAGAAATATTTCTGCTGTAAAAAAGATGTTTTCATCTTCTATAGCCGCAAAAAAGTTACTTAAAGAACTTCAACCCGATGTTGTTGTCGGCACGGGCGGTTATGTAAGCGGTCCTGTTCTTCGTGCCGCAGCCAAACTTGGATTCAAGACCGCTATTCACGAACAAAATGCATTCCCCGGTGTTACAACAAAAATGCTGATATCATCTGTTGATGCGGTGATGTTAGCAATGCCGGATGCCAAGAAACATCTTAAACTTGAAAAAGAACCGATAATTACCGGAAATCCCGTAAGACGCGAACTGCTTGGTATGACCCGTGAGGAGGCAAGGGCAAGACTCGGCCTTGACAACCGTCCCCTCATTCTTTCGTTTGGAGGTTCTTTGGGTGCCAGACGCATAAATGAAGCGGTTACCGGTTTTATTAAATGGCATAACGGCAGTGATAAATTTTATCATATACACGGTGCCGGTAAGGGTGGATTCAATACAATGATGGATGGCCTTACTTCGGACGGCACGGTGCTTTCCGACTGCATTTCTGTAAGAGAATACATAGACGATATGGATGTCTGTATGGCAGCAGCAGATCTTGTTATTTGTCGTGCGGGTGCGATTACTCTCAGCGAACTGCAGGCGTGTGCTAAACCTTCAGTGCTTATCCCGTCGCCGTATGTTGCGGAAAACCATCAGTATCACAACGCTATGACACTTAAACGCAACAATGCGGCAGAGTTGATAGAAGAAAAAGATCTTGATAGCGAAACGCTTATATCGGTTGTAAAAGAACTGATAGAGGATAAGGGACAACTTGAATCGATGTCAAGAGCGGCATCGAAAAATGCAATTATCGATGCTAATGAACGAATTTATGATGTTATAATGCAACTTTTTAATCAAAAATAAAATATTGGCAAAATTATGTTTTCCGCATAGTATGAACTGAACAACAGTTTATTTATTGCAGGGGGACAGCAGTATGCCGAAGTTTATTGTTGAAGGCGGAAACCGATTAAATGGGAAAATTACTGTTCAGGGGGCAAAAAACAGTATTCTGCCGATACTTGCGGCAACTGTACTTTGTCACTCGGAATGTATAATACATAATTGCCCCGAACTATCCGATGTTGATACATCTTTACAGATACTTGAAGTTTTAGGGTGTACTTGCACCAAGGAAGGCAACGACATTACGGTGAATGCAAGGGATATAAACAACTGCACAATACCCGATTGTCTGATGCGTAAAATGCGTTCTTCGGTGGTATTTCTTGGTGCGGTGCTGGGACGGATGGGATCTGCGATTATAAGCAGCCCCGGTGGATGCGAACTGGGACCTAGACCTATAGATATACATCTGTCGTCGCTGAAAAGATTGGGTGTATCTGTTGACGAAACCCACGGAACCCTTTCCTGCAAAACAGAAAAGGGACTGAACGGGTGCGAGATAGACCTCTCCTTTCCAAGTGTCGGTGCAACCGAGAATATTATTCTTGCTGCTGCCACCGCAAAGGGCGTTACGGTTATACACAATGCCGCTAAAGAACCGGAAATAAGTGACCTTGCCGATTTCCTAAACAGTGCGGGAGCACGTATATACGGCGGCGGTTCGGATACCGTTGTTATCTATGGTGTTGATCGTTTAGGCGGTGCAGAACATACCATTATTCCCGACAGAATAGTTTGTATAACATATATGGCTGCTGCGGCAGTAACTGGCGGATATATAACACTTAGCGGTGTTATGCCGTCTCATATTGTATCGGTGATATCCCGACTTCGTGAGGCAGGCTGTAATATAAAACTTGTAGGTAAAGAACTGGTTATTAAAGCGCCGGAAAGACTTAACCGTATACCAACAGTACGCACCTTGGTATATCCCGGATTTCCAACCGATGCCGGTCCCATAATAATAGCGCTGCTATCACTCGCGAATGGTACATCGGTTTTTGTGGAAAACATTTTTGAAAACAGATATAACTATATAAGTGAACTGAATCGCTTTGGAGCAAAAATTAAAACCGAGGGCAGGGTAGCAGTTGTAGAGGGTGTACCATCCCTTTCGGCAGCACCGTGTGAATGCACCGACCTTCGTGGCGGCGCAGCGCTTGTAATAGCGGCACTGGCCGCAAACGGCACATCGCATATTGATAAGATACACCACATTAAGCGTGGATATTCCGATATAGCAGGTTCACTTTCAAAACTTGGCGCAAACATTTACGAGGATTTATCATAACGGAGGGCAAAGATGGCGAAAAATCAGGATGAATTCACCAAAAAAAGAGCACAAAGACAAAAAAAGATCCGTAGGAGACGCCTGATAATCGGTCTGTGGTTCTTTATAATAACCGCCCTTGTAATTATCGTTGCGCTGTCTCTTACGGTGCTGTTTCCTATAAAGCAGGTTACCGCTTCGGGAAGCGAACGTTATACAAGCAGTCAGATAGTCAAGGCGACCGGTATAAATGAAAAATGCAATCTCTTTACATTGTCAGAATCAATAGTGGAGAATAATATCAGAAGCGTACTTCCTTATGTTGACCATATCGAGATGGAAAGGGTTTTTCCCGATACAATAAAAATAACCGCGGTTGATGCCGAAGCGTATGCATGTTATTATCAGAAGGGCGTGTATTATTCGGTAAGCCAAAGCGGTTATGTTCTGGACAAGCATGACGAGGTGCCCGAAAACACCTTCTTTATCAAATGCTCCGATGTGACCTGTAAATTGGGTAAAGAAGTGGAGTTTACAAGTCAGGAAACCGCAGAGCAGGTAGAAACGCTGGTTAATGCACTCAAATCCAATAAAATTAAAATTGATGGTCTCGATGTAACCGATATATATGATCTGAAAGCCAATGTTGACGGTAGGTTTGAGGTTGATTTCGGCAGTAGCACAGATATTGAACACAAGGTGGCGCATCTTGCAGGAATGATAGAAAAAATAGAATCGGACAGAAGTGGAAAAATTGATCTGAGTATGTGGTCAAGCAGTAAAAAAGAGGGCTCTTTCAGAGAAACTACCTCCGACGAAGCCCCTGAAACAGCGAATTGAAAAAAATAATTACAAAATTGTAATAAAAGTATTGAAATTTTCTTTTATATATGTTATTATCAATAGGTATAAAAGGAATTACAGCATATTTTACATAAAGATGGAGGAAATTAAAATGCCGTTTGAAGTTGCAGATGAAATGGAAAATGTAGTACAAATTAAGGTTGTAGGTGTCGGTGGAGGCGGCGGTAACGCCGTTAACCGCATGGTAGCCGCCGGTGTAAAAGGCGTAGAATTCGTCGCAATTAACACCGATAAGGCTGCACTCTTCCTTTCTAAAGCCGATCAGAAGATCCAGATCGGTGATAAAACCACAGCAGGTATGGGTGCCGGCGGTAATCCCGAAAACGGCCGTGCTGCTGCTGAAGAATCCCGCGACGAGATCGCTGCTGCTATCCGTAGCGCAGATATGATATTTATCACTGCCGGTATGGGCGGTGGTACCGGTACCGGTGCGGCTCCCGTTGTTGCATCTATTGCCAAAGAACTTGGTATTCTTACCGTTGGTATCGTAACCAAGCCCTTCGCTTTTGAAGGTAAGAAACGTATGACCCAGGCAGAGGCAGGTATCGCTGCACTCGGTGAGCAGGTAG
>JAZOBW010000154.1:0-6384 GCA_045596185.1 Acutalibacteraceae bacterium
ATTATAGCAGAAACACCTCCAAATATCAACTTTTTGTGGTGTAACTACAAATGTGAAGGTTTTATCTGTCCAAAATTTCAATCCTGTTGAGCAATTTGGTTGTCGGTTATACATAATTTATATTTCTTTTTTATCTTGGAATAGAAAATTATAGATGCCACAACATCGGCGCAGAATACAAACTGCAATATAATAACCCAGAAACTTTGTTTGAATGTGGTAAACCCTTGACGGATGGCGACAATAACGGCCGCACAGTTAAGCAGACCGGTCATAAAAAGCATTAAACAGTCAAGCAAAAACAGCGCCAATGAGAAGGGTGCGGTGAATACTGTGATGAAAAAGATAACGCCTAAAACAAAAATGGTTATGTAGGCAGGAATCTGAATAAGTTTAATTATCATTGTCGGTTTCGCCAAGGATAAGGCATCATAACCCTTGCAAATGCTGATTATAAAACATACCGTTGCAAGAAGCAATGAAATAGCAAAATAGATCAATAAAGCCAACATTAAATTCCAGATACTGTTTTTGAATACATTTTCCATAATGTTGCATATAGCAGGAACCTCTGTCGAGGAAAAGATAAGCGCCAGACACAACAATACTATATACGGTGCCGCAACTGTAGGAATAACAAGCCAGATTTTTTTAAGGTTCATAATATCGGTCCTTTCTGTTTTCAAGGTGTGATGTGGCAGCATACAAGGAAATTTTATACTGCATTGTCTGTTTCGCGCTGAATATTACAAATATATTATAGCAGTGATCTATACCTATTCGGCGAACAATAATTATATTTTTTGAAAGTTTTAATGAAATACGAAACCGAGGAAAAACCCACTTCATAAGAGATCTCGGTTATATTTTTTTGGGATTGCTTCATCAACTCTTTCGCTTTATTAAGGCGGATTAAATTCAAATATTCGATAAAAGAAACGCCCAATATATTTTTGAAAAATCTGCAAAAATATGAGGTGTGAAAATTCAAAATACCGCTTATTTTCGAAAGAGATATGTGCTCACTGTAATGGGCATCAACATATTTCAAAACATCGGTAACAGGCATAATGCGCTGTTGCCATTTGCCGTAATCTGTTAAGATCTCGTTCCGGTATAATATTGCGGTCAATTCATAAATATAAGCCTTTATAAAATACTCGTAGGATCTTTTTTTGTTCGAATATTCACTGCAGATTTTTTGAATACATTCGGCAAGATCATGATTGATAGCAGAATCCCTTTTGAATACGGTGTATATATAATTTTTAATACTGCCGATATTTTCTGCCCAAAAGTATTCCGAATCACTGCCGCTTTGAATTGATGTATTAAATTGCAAAAGAACTGAAGAAGAACCTTTTGGAGTTTCGGTTTTGTGGGGGATATTACTATTCACGAATATTATATCGCCCTCATTCAACAATATCACCTCATCGTTTATATAAAAAGTTTTTGTTCCCGAAAGCACAAGGATCATTTCCATTTCGGTATGTATATGCCAATCGGTTATAGATATTCTATCGGAAGGCATATTGTAATCACTTAATCGAAGTGTGCAGGTTGAAACACAGGATGTTACAAGTTCAGTATTCATAAAATCACCACATGTTAAAATCGTTATATTTTATGTTAAAAATACCATATTTTTTTCGCCGTTTAATTATTATAATTATACTATAAAAATATATAAAATCAATATCCGGAGGGAATTTATGTTCGAAATTCAAGAAAATTATGCAATTTCAAGAAAATTGGCATCTCAAGGTATGGTGCTTTTGAAAAATACTGACCGAATTTTACCCTTCAAAAGCAACGATAAAGTAGGGATCGTTGGAAAAGAGTGTCTTAATTTAATTATGGGTGGTGGAGGTTCTGCCGCCGTTTTAACAGAGTATACTAAAAGTTTACCGCAGGGATTGGCAGAAAAGGCAAAAGAAAATAAACTTTTATTTTATGAAAATTCTGTATTGATAGCCCAAAACGAAAACATATACACGCTTTCATTGTTAAATAAGTTGTCGGAAAATATTGAAACGGCTGTGGTGGTGTTTGCAAGAAACGGCAGCGAGGGCGCCGATAGGCAACTGGGTGAATCCTCTTTTGTGCATATTGATGATAATGTGTACAGCGGAGAAGACGATCAACTTTCGGTTGATGATTACGAGAATTCTGTAGGTTATTTTTATCCTTCAAAAAGCGAATTGGCACTATTTAATAATTTGGAAAGATCGAATATTAAGAATGTTGTTCTGATACTGAATATTTCTTCAACGGTAGATATATCTTTTATAGAAAAATTTAAAAAGATCAAAGCGGTTGTGCTGTCATATCTGCCCGGAATGGAAAGCGGCACGGCAATTGCAGATATACTTTGCGGTGATGTTAATCCAAGCGGTAAACTGGTTGATACAATAGCATATAAATATGATGATTACCCAACTTCCGATTGTTTTAACTATGATCCGGAAAAGACGGAATATAAAGAAGGCATATATGTAGGTTACAGATATTTTGAAACATTCGCCAAAGATAAAGTAATGTATCCGTTCGGTTTCGGCTTATCATATACACAATTTGAATATTCGAATTGTTCCTATACCAAAAACGGCGATACTATAGCCTTGTGCGTCGATATAAAAAATACGGGTGATGTATCGGGCAGAGAAGTTGTACAGGCTTATGTGTCGGCGCCGGTGGGAAAACTTGAAAAACCCGCAATAGAATTAAAAGGATTTTACAAAACAAAGGAACTTGCACCAAACGAATCGGAAAGGGTAGAGATATCTTTCACTTTAACAGATATGGCATCTTTTGATGATACGGGTGCAACAAATTTTAAGGCGGCTTGGGTGCTTGAAAAGGGCGAGTATAGGTTATTTGTAGGAAAATCTGTCAGGGATCTATACCTTTGCGGTACGTTTAATGTTGAAGAAAATATAAATTTGAAACAATTACAACTCCGATTTGATGGAAGTAGGTATTACAGTTGTAAAAAAGATATTTATAATGAAAAGACCGCCAAAACCGATAGTTCACTTTACGATGTTGCTAACGGTGAAATTTCGTTAGAAGAATTTGTTAACGGGTTTTCGGTGGAAGAATTGGTGCATTTATCGTGCGGTCAACCACCGGCATTTCCTTTGGGTACAGCAGGAGTCGGCAACCTTAGAAAGCGAGGTATCCCAAACCCGCAAACGGCGGATGGCCCTGCCGGTATTCGCCGTTCGGTAAATTGCACGTGTTTTCCCTGCGGCACACTGATTGCCTGCTCGTGGGATGCAGAGTTGCAAAACTGTATGGGTAAGGCTTTGGGATATGAGGGATATAACACGGGTGTAGATGTTATTTTGGCGCCTTCAATGAATATACACAGAAATCCCCTTGGCGGCAGGAATTTTGAATATCTGTCGGAAGACCCCATTGTAACCGGAAAAACTGCTGCAGCGATAGTAAACGGTATTCAAAGTGCGGGATTATGCGCCACCATAAAGCACTTTGCCGTGAATAACTGTGAATATAACAGAAAAAGCAATAACAGTATTGTTGGCGAAAGGGCCTTGCGCGAGGTGTATCTTAAAGGTTTTGAAATAGCAATAAAGGAAAGCGATCCTGCTTTTGTTATGACTTCTTACAATCTGTTAAACGGGTTACACACATCGGCACACGCGCAGTTGTTGCGCGGCGTTCTTCGTGATGAATGGGGCTACGGCGGAGCGGTTATGACCGATTGGCGCAATGGTGTTTCGCTGGTAGATGAACTTATCGGCGGCAATAATATCAAAATGCCTTTTGGTTATCCGGATGAGGCGCAAAAGGCTATCGATGCATACAACAGCGGCAGGATAGGCATAGATGTTTTACGCGAAAATGCGCTTTATGTTTTGAAAGCGGTAATGAAAACCCGCAGTTTTGTTCAGAAGGATTTCGGTAAAAAGCATCGCCTTTCAAACAAAGCTGTTATTTCTGCTGTTGATGCAACCGGACTTTCTTCTACAAGAGTTCATCAAGGTTTAGATAACGGTGAATGGTATCTATACACACTCGGCAAAGACCAGCGCAAACAAAGGACATTTGTTTATTATATTATCGATGTTTTGCATACGGGCGAATACAAGATAACCTGTAAGATCGCAACAAAAAATTGTTCTGATGCAAAGATATGGATACTTGATGCCGATGAAAGAGAATTGGGTTCGCTAAGCCTTACAGATGCGTGTGAAGAGAAGTGGTACGAACTATCTACCGTAATAAAACTTAATAACGGGGAAAATGTCCTTAAACTGGTTTTTGCCGATGAACCGGATAAAAAATATGATTATTATGATCATTGTTACAGTTGGCCTGTGGGAAAGGAAGATATAAAACTGTCCACATTAAAACTTGAATTGTTAAATGATTGAAAATAAAAGTGCGGCGAAAGGGGGAGGGACCCCCATACAGCATTTTTTGAAAGGTATAAAAAAAGAATGCGAAAAGAGATTCAGCCAAAGGTAAAAAACACGATTTTTTCTGATTTATTATTTCAAAAATAGCAATGTTTATTATCGAAGAAGGAAGCGGTAAGAAGTAAAAAATTCCCCGAAACAAGTTCGAGGAATTTTTTGGAAAGATTATACAAATTCGAAGTTCCTTAAGTTTTCTACCCATGTGTTCAAACCCATGCAGATTTTTAGTGTATCATAATTGTTGTAAGGGGGATTTGAATATGCATAAGTTTAATCGCCAAATTCAGCTTTTATTTGTTCGTTAACAATAGCGTTCATTACAGGAATAGTTTTTAAATCATCTTCATTTATACTTATTTCTGCAATATCTTCTTTTTCTCCACATTGAGGAAAATTCACAAGCCAATATCCAGCGGTTCGTTGTTCCAAGCAAATCCAGCCCTGCATTCCTTTGTGAACTCCGTCTTTAACATACTTTTCTTTTTCAACAATTACTTCTACACAATCCATCATTTTCATTTTATTTACCTCCGTAAGGTGTTGTTAACTGAATATGTCCGTTTGGATATGCCATCCAACCGGTAATAAAAGAAGCATTTTCAGTTTTACCTTTTCTTGGAATTTCAATTCGAATACTAATTCGTTGCCCGTCTTTATTCAATTTGCCTAACACATAATTTCCCGAAATATACTTTTCTAACCCTTGTTTATTAATTTCGCGCTGCAACCACTTTGCATCTGACACTGTATATCCCCATTCTTTAAATAACTTTTCTTTATTATGAGGATATTTGCCTTCAGTATTGAATAAATAAGGATCAAATTTACTATAGACACTATTGGATGAACTTTTGGTTAATACATCATTATATGGTATATCTTCCAAGATACAATTGTAAGATTATTTATCAAATAGAGATTTGATTTGTTCGTTAACTCTTGCATCCATTTTAGGAATAAGTTTTAAGTCTTCCTCCTTTACGGCGATATCGCCTATTGGAGCATGCTCACCCCATAGGTCAAAAAAGACATCCCAAGTCCCGTTAATTGATTCTTCTAACCAAATAACGCCCTGCATACCTTTGTGTACGCCACATTTTGCATATTTTTCTTTTTCAACAATAACTTCAACACAATCAAGATACTTCATATTATTTCCCTCCATACGGTGTTGCTAATTGTATGTGTCCATCAGGTCGTGCCATCCAACCGGTTATGAAAGATACCACCCCTTCTTGATCTTTTCGAGGAATTCTTACTCTTATACTTATTCTTTGACCATATTCATCCAAAAAACCGATTTCATAATCACCTGAAATATAATTTTCTAAACCTTGCTTCTCAATTTCACTTTGTAACCACTTACCGTCTTTAACGGTATATCCCCAACTTTCAAACAAATGCTTCTTAGTGTCAGAATATCTTCCTTCTGTATTGAATAAGTATATATCAAATTTACTATAATCACTATCAGATGTGGTTTTGGTTAATACATCATTATATGGTATATCTTCCAAGATACAATGACAAAATGGATGATGCGGCCATTTGGGAGTTTTCTCTTTTAAAAACCAACAACCATCGAGCATCAGACATTCCGGACAATGATTGTTGCTCAAATTACGGTGTATCCATTTGTTCCACTTTGGTGTAGCAGGGGCTTTTTCGCCCCACACTCCGGCAGAAAACAATTCGCTTAAAAAGCTCATATTTATAATACTCCTTTCTTTTTTATTTTTCAATAATATTATACATAAAACAAAACCGACATTCACCGACATCTTTTGAATTTCGTGATTGAATTCATAAATAAAAAGAAACGACAATCTTCCTGTGAAAAATCGTCGTTTCTTTTTGAGTGGTTGTACAATTTCGAACCATTTGTTTTTTTGTTATGTGTTCGAATCCCTACATATTTTTATTTGTAATTTAAGGT
>JAZOBW010000155.1:0-3704 GCA_045596185.1 Acutalibacteraceae bacterium
CACATCATTCTGCCGTTTGCCGAATGGTATGTCAGCGATATACTACAGTTGGGACATTCTGCCACCCAGCCGCAGGTTGGGCAGGATATATAGGTGTTGTGTCCCCTACGGTTGAGAAGAAGAATTATCTGGCGGTTATTATCAAGTTCGGTCTGCACCGCTTCAGCAAGTTGGCGACTGAGCGCTCCCGAATTTCCGCCAAGTATTTCCTTACGCATATCCACTACCGAAACTTCGGGTAGTTCTGCCGAACCGTACCGATGAGGCAGTGTATAAAGTTTATATCTACCGTTTTGCGCAGCACTGTAACTTTCAAGTGAAGGTGTTGCACTTGAAAGACAGAGCAACGCTCCGTGGTAACCTACCCTGAATCTTGCAAGATCCCTTGTATGAAAGCGTGGGGATTTTTCAGATTTATAGGTATGTTCCTGTTCCTCGTCTATAATTATAAGACCTATTTTATCAAAGGGCGCAAAAACAGCACTTCTTGTACCGATGGCGATGGTTGCCCTACCTTGTCGTATGCGCTTATACTCGTCCATACGCTGACCCAGCGACATCGCACTGTGAAATACGGCAACCTTATCACCGTATCTGCTGCTGAATATATTTATCATCTGCGGAGTAAGAGCAATTTCGGGCACCATAACGATGACACCAAGACCCTTATCCGAAATTTCATCAACAAGTTTAAGAAAGACCTGTGTTTTACCGCTACCCGTAACACCATAAAGTAAGGCAGTACAAGCCTTGCCCGAAGCGGCATCGGCACTAAGTCCCTCATAAACGCTCTGTTGTTCCTGTGACAGTTGAACCGCTGGTCTTTCACCGGTTGTAATTATGCTGTGCGGTGTACGAAATTCTTCCTTTTCAAAAATTTCGAGTACACCTTTTTTCTCCAGAGCAGCTATTACCGATGCCGTTACGCCGGTAAAATACTGTACCTCTTTAACGCTTACACTACCCGACATTTCAACCAACTCGGCTATTTCGCGCTGACGCTCGGTCAGTTTGATATCGGAGATATTTATCCCCTCACAAATACGAAGATAACGCCTTGTAAGATCACCCATACGGCGTTGTGCTTCACCAAACCGCTCTATTGCCTCCTTTTTAAGCAAGGAGGATATCAATTCATCACAGTTTACAAAAAGTTTCTGAAGTTTTTTCTCCTCTACTCTGCCCGAGTTTTTAATGTAGGAATATAAATTCAATTCCTCTTCTTCAAGCAGAACTTCACCGACAAAATCTACATTTACGCTGTATGAATATTCGATACGATAGCGCAGTCCCGTAGGCAACATAGTGTTAATGGCATCGAAATAGGTACAAAAAGTATTATCCTTCAGCCATTCGCACATTTTAATCATCTCGTCCGAAAGAACAGGCTCACTGTCGGTCACAGAGATGATAGGTTTTATACGACCATCGATTTCGGCAGAAGACACCGCCAAAATCATACCCTGTTTTTTCAGATTCCCTTTTCCGAACGGTACCGTAACTCTGCAACCGGACAAAGCGCAGTGAGAAAGTTCATCGGGTATAAGATATGTGTAGCGTTTATCTATGGCGCCGGCAATACCGTCTATGGCAATTTCAGCAACCGAACGCTTCATACTTAAAGAAGTCCCTTTTCGGATGCAAGTTTATTTATCGCTATACTTACCGGTTTTTCAATAAGGATCTGTTCCTGTTCCTCTGCCTTGGCAGAAACATCACGGGCGCATCTTGCAACATCGGTTACAAGGCGATAACGGTTATCATAATTTTCAATCAACTTTCCAATTGCGGGATTTAACATAATATTTCTTTCCTTTCAAATCAACTGACAGTAATTGCCGTCAGGAATTTAATACTTTTTCTATAAGATACGACTGCTTTTTGACGCTGACGCGTTCATTCGCTATTACAGAATTGAAATCATCAATGGCATCATCAAGAACATCGTTAAGAACTATATAATCGTATTCATCGGCATGGGTTATTTCATAAATCGCAACCTCGATTCGTTTTTCAATAACCTCAATCGTTTCGGTGCCTCTGTTTATCAAACGGTTTTTAAGTTCTGTAAGAGACGGTGGCATTATGAAAACGCTTATTGCATCGGGGCGCTTTTCTCTGATCTGACGGGCACCGTTTACATCGACCTCTATGATCATATCTCTGCCATTTGCAATACATTCCTCAACCGGTTCACGAGGTGTTCCGTAATAATTACCTACAAACTCATTGTACTCGAGAAGTTTATCCTCCTCTATCATTTTGCGGAACTCTTCAACCGATATAAAGTGATACTTATCACCGTCTTTTTCATTTCCGCGCATAGGTCTTGTTATAGATGAAATAGAAAAATCTATATCATTATATTTTTCAAGAACACCCCTTAAAACGGTATCTTTGCCGGAACCCGAAGGACCGGAAATTATAAATATACTTCCTTTACGCATCGTTATCCTCCTCTGCAGAAGTACCTTCACCCGTCATTCTTCCCGTAAGGGTTTCGGTTTGAAGGTAACTTAAGATTATGTGGTCACTGTCGGTAATGATGACCGACTTTGTTCTGCGACCGTGCGTTGCATCTATCAGGGTTCCGTTTTCCTTGGCATCCTGAATGATGCGTTTTATGGGTGCCGATTCAGGACTGACAACAGCAATTATACGGTTCGCAGAAACCATATTTCCAAATCCGATATTTACAAGTTTCATACTATGCTCCCGATGACATTACTCGATATTCTGTATCTGCTCACGAATCTTTTCGATCTCGGTCTTTATCTCAACCACTATCCTTGCAATATCCATATCCTGACATTTAGAGCCTATAGTATTGGTTTCGCGATTCATTTCCTGAACAACGAAATCAAGATTACGTCCTATCGTGCCGCCCTTTTCAAAGGCATCACAAAGAGCGGTGATATGACTGCGAAGGCGCACCGTTTCTTCAGCAACAGCAACCTTATCGGCAAATATTGCAGTTTCGGTAAGAAGACGCTGTTCATCGATGTGTACATCACCGATAAGTTCCTTTATCTTGCTTTCTATCTTCTGGCGATATTCTGCAACGGTACGGGGAGAACGTTCCTCGATAATGGCTACATTTTCAAGAATATGCGCCGCCCTGCTCTTTACATCGTTTGCAAGGCGTTCACCCTCTGCTGCACGCATATTAACAAAATTGTCAAGTGCTATCGATGCGGTAGATAGAACGGCCTGTGTAAGTGCCTCTTCATCGATATCGGCTTTTTTCTGTATAAAAATATCGGGATTGCCTACAATTGAAGAAAGTTTGATATCGTCCTTTAGTTTATATTCCTTTGCAAGAAGTTTAAGTGCAGCAATATACGCATCGGTATAATCACGGTTTATCGAAAGTTCGATACCATTACCTGTAATATTTTCTATCATTACAGAAATTTCTACCTTCCCGCGCGATATTCTATCGCGGCAAAGATGCTTAAGTTTGTCCTCCAAAAATTGGTATGAGCGCGGAATACGCGATGAAAATTCAAAATACTTATGGTTTACTGATTTAATTTCAACCGTTATTTCAAAACCCGACATAGACTGTTTTGCCCTGCCGAAGCCCGTCATACTTGTAACCGTAAAAAACAACTCCTCTATATAATATATATTCTATATAATTATACAGAGAAAAACCTAGATTGTCAATATTTCAGGGGCAAAAAGCGTCGCTATTATGCGGT
>JAZOBW010000156.1:0-5841 GCA_045596185.1 Acutalibacteraceae bacterium
ATCGATAGTCAGGATCTGGCCGATTTGTGGGGAGGCCTTGCAAACGGTGATGTCAATGCCGATGAAACCGACGGTTGTCCCGATGTTAACGGAGATGGTGTAGTAAATATGAAGGATGTTGCGCTTCTGCAACGCTATTTAGATGGCGGTTGGGGAGTTGAATTGCCTGATGCTTACACACCTCTGTCGGATGATTTGAATGATTATGAAGTGCTTTCTACCGTACTTTCTGAAAACGGTGTTATTTGTACCTCTTTTTGCTACGGTAAAAGTGTTTTGGAACGTGATTTAGTCTGTTGGAGTATTCAACAGGGCAATTATTCGAGAACTATCCTTCTGAATTTCGCTATACACGGTTGGGAGGATTCCTATGCGGCTGACGGTCAGCTTTTGGTCAATTTAGGTAACGCCCTTGTAGAGCATTACTCTAAAACCGATGATTTGCAGGATTGCCGTTTGCTTATTATACCGTGCGCTAATCCCGATGGAATAGCACAGGGCATTACAAATAACGGCTTTGGTCGTTGCAATGCAGAAGGTATTGACTTGAACCGCGACTTTGATGCGGACCATATTGCTATAACAACCGATAGAAACTACACTCCTGCGCCGTTTTCGGGAGTGGAATCTCGTGCAATGCGCGACCTTGTATTGGCGGCAGAGCCGAGTATTGTTATTGACTTCCACGGCTGGCTTAATTATACAATTGGCAACATCGAACTTGCAGAAGTATTTTCGACCTGCGTCGGTCTTAATCATTATTATGAGTTTTCAAGCGGTGCTAATGGATATTTTGCCTATTGGGCGGAAAAACAGGGCGCCGAGGCACTTCTCGTTGAGTTTAAGGATACCGACAGTATTGTCAATAGTGATGTAATATCTGCGATTGATGCGCTTATTGCAAACGATTACGGCACTAAACAGAGTAATTATCCGCTTGATACTGATTTTGCTGAATATGAATCGATCATTACCTACGCCTTAACATCTGACAAGATATATGTTCAAAAGCAGGTGGGTGATACTGACACTGCATACGGATATATTAACGGAAGTGCAGACGAATGTACTATCTTGCAAATCTATGATAACGGATGGTGTAAGGTAAATTATCCGGTTGACAGTCTTACAAAAACGGGATATTGCAAAGTTTCTGCATTCATTGATACTGATTCAATGGTAGAGCGTTATATCGCAACTGTAAGCGCTAATACAGAGGTATGTACTGCACCGGATATGGCAACGCATCTTGGCTCTGTTTGGAGAACGGATACATTCACGGTTATTGCCGAAAAAGATGGTGTGGTTCAGATTGTTTATCCGTTAGATGACGGTGGCTATAAAATGGGTTGGATAAATGCAACCACAGTTCAGCCGATAGAATAAGGAGGTCAGGAAATGAAAATTAGTTCAAAAAAAGTTTTATGTTTAGCGTTGGCATTCTTTATGTTCTTTACTATGCTGCCTACCGTTTCAATACCTACAGAGGCAGCAACATATTACAGCGAAAGCGATCTTGGAAATATAAGGTGCTCTATTCTTTCGAATTCTGCACGCGCAAGTTATGTAAACGATATGATGAGGTATCATATTTTGTCATCGACCGATAACTATAGAGTTGCACGAAACCTTAAAAACGGAAGCAATGTTGTATTTTTCTTTGATGGCTGTAGTGACAATATGGATAACCCCACATACAGCAACTATAATAATTATCATTTGTCTGCCTATTGTGCCGTTGTTAAAGAGGTAAACGGTGTCCTCAAAATCATTTATGAGAATGAGAACAGTTCGACCATTCCTGACAATCCAAGAAATGTCAGCCTTAATAGCGGATCAGCTGTTCCTACGGTTTTGGACGGAGTTTATAACATTGTAACCACAAACCATCTTAGCAGGTATGCCTCATTTCGTATTGCCGATAACAGCGGAACTGTTCCTGTTATCAGATGCAGTTCTTCTTCCAGTTACATAAGCACTTCGGGCGCGATTAATATTCACGCACGCAGTAATTTTTCCAGCGCACCGACTAACGGTGTCAGTTCTTCTTCGTACAGTTCAACAGGATGCTTCCTTGTAGGACTTACCAACAATACCTGGAGCGAATACAATAGCTTTATTTATGCCACACAAGGTATATCAAAGGCAGTTATTACAACCCCGTATTCAAGTGGTTCCTGGACCAAGTGCGCTGAGGGCTATGATAAGGGTGTTGTTATTGTTGACCGTTCAAATTATAAAACACAGTTAAAAGCAATTTATGGTGGCGACAACAGCAATACGGCAAGTTCTTTGGTAGCCAAGATAACCGCTTATACCGATAATCTTGGTTATTCGGGACATACAACCCATACATATACCGGTTCCTATTATGAGGCGGCACACCCTCATAGGGTTTATCAGCAGTGTTCTTGCGGTGCAACAAAGTATACAGGCGCTACGACGACACTTAGCACTTGCGATACCTGTAATCCTGTAACTGTTTCTAACAAGTATGATTCGGTTCTTCCTTTCAGAGGTTATTTAGTTGGTACCTCAATAGTCTATCCTTGTTCTACAGCACATTTAGCGGATACAACCGGCGGACAGATATGGTCTACAGATGAATGTACCATTACAGAAGTGTATACAAACGGTGCATGTAAGGTATTGTATCCTGCCGGTTCAACTACAAAGACGGCATATACCAGCCTATCTAATTTTATAGGAAATACCTCCGTGTCGCTTACACCGCAGGTGGTAAACCATCAGGTGGACACATATATTCGTGCTGGTACTGATAGTACGGTGTACGGCTATATCGGTGAGGGAGATACCGTTTATAAGCTTGGAATAAGCGGTAACATGACACAGATTTTCTATCCTGTTTCAAGCGGTGGATATAAGGCTGCTTGGGTTCCTACTGCCCAACTTGCGGATACTACCGAAGATATTAGATTTAATCCCTACTGTCCGATAAAGGGATATCCTTGTGCGGTGGCAAACTTTGGAGTATACGAGGCTGACTATATAACATACGCAGGTAAGATTTTCACAACCGATTACTGTACTATCAATGCAGTGTATTCTGATGGTTGGTGCCTGGTAACATATCCTACTACCGATGGCGATAAAACTGCCTACACACCGCTCAGTAATTTTGTATTTGATACATCATTTGTTCATAAGGAATATACTGCAACCGAGAAAACTACGGTTTATCAAACTAAAACTCTTGGCACCGACCCAGGGTGGTATTTTGAAGCCGGCGACGTTTTTTATGTTGTAAGTACATACGGCGATGTTTCGCAGATACTTTATCCTATTGATGAGCAATATGGCGGCGGTTATAAATTAGGTTGGATATCAACTTCATCTCTACCGAATACAACTTATACCATTATTTATGATGGAAATGGCGGTATTGGTGTGCCCGATACCCAGTATAAAACCCACGGCACTGCAATTACCCTTAGTTCTGTTATTCCTACCAAGGACGGATATGAATTCGTTGGTTGGGCAACTGATAGCGAGCCTGCTAAAGTTATTTATCGACCCGGTGATGCCTGTTCTGTTGATAGCAACCTTATGTTGATTGCGGTCTGGGAACGTGTTTTGAGTCCCGTAATTGAGGTTGGAAGTATTTCGGGTAAGCAGGGAACATCCATCAGCGTTCCGATACGCATTATAGAAAATCCCGGTATTATTGCCGCAAGGCTAAAAATCACCTATGATTCAGATGTATTGACGCTTATTGAGGTTACAGATTGCGGTATACTGGGTGAATATAAATTTGGTGAATCATTAACTGCTGATCCTTATATTGTATCCTGGTCAAACGGAATCGCACAAACCGATTATACCGTTAGCGGTGAACTTGTTTACCTAACCTTCAAAATTGCCGATGATGCAGATTTAGGCGATGTACAGATTGATGTTTCTTACGATGAGGAGGAAATTTTCAATAAGGATTTTGAAAACATTTCGTTTGGCATTCAACAAGGTACGATAACCGTTGAACAAGCCGAGGAACTTGAATCAAATATCGGCGATATCAATGCGGATGGCAGTATTACTATCGCTGATATTGTTGAATTGAAAAAAATATTATTGGGTGAACCGATTATTGATGAAGCTACTGTTCCTGTATGTGATGTAACGGGAGATGGAGTGGTTGACCTTTTAGATCTTTTGCGTATGAAACGGTATCTGGCCGATAGATCGGTGCAGTTCGGCAAATTGTGAAAAGTTAAAAGAAAGCCGCACTTTTTTGTGCGGCTTTCTTTAGTATAAAAATATATATTAAATTTATACTTCTAAATGGTAAAAAATGTTTGTATTTTAGTAATAATTGTTGTTGACAAAGGATAGTAAATAGAGGTACAATAAATATAACTTTGTTATGAAAAATATCGAATTTTGGGAGAGTTAACATTGGTATTTTCCAGTTTGTTTTTTGTTTATCTGTTTTTACCGCTTAATTTGTTGTTTTATAAACTTGCACCGTCCATTCGTGCAAGAAATATCGTTATGCTTGTTTTCTCCCTTATTTTTTATGCTTGGGGCGAGCCACTCTATCTTGTGTTGCTGCTTACAATGGCCTTTTCAGATTGGCTTATTGCTATATTTATCGGTAAACAAAACCAAGGTTGCGGCAAGGCAAAATTTGGTTTGTTTTTAATGTGTGTGGTAAATTTGGGGTTATTGGGTATTTTTAAGTACGGTACATTTGTGCTTGAGAATATCAGGTTTTTTACCGGCTTTCCCGAATCGGTTCCGCAAATTTTACTACCAATCGGTATTTCATTTTACACCTTCCAACTTATGTCGTATGTCGTTGATGTCTATAGGGGAGAGGTAGAGGCACAGCGCAGTTTTCCGATGCTTTTGCTATATGTTAGCCTTTTTCATCAGTGCATCGCCGGTCCTATTGTCAGGTACAAGGATGTATATAAAGAGTTACTTGAGCGTCGTGCTACCTCTACCGATATTGCAGATGGTATATGGCGTTTTTGTATTGGTCTTGCAAAAAAAGCCGTACTTGCAAATAATTGCGGAATAATTGTAAAATCTCTTCTTACGGAAAATGTGGGTGCTGATGCTCTTTCAACCATTGAATCCGGCAGTGTTCTTGCCCTTTGGGTAGGAATGTTTGCATATATGTTGCAGATATACCTTGATTTTTCTGCCTATTCCGATATGGCAATCGGTATGGGTATGATGATTGGTATCCATTACCGCGAGAATTTTAATTACCCATATATAGCATCGTCGGTGACTGATTTCTGGCGTCGTTGGCATATATCACTCAGCAGTTTCTTCCGCGACTATGTTTACATACCTCTTGGCGGTAACCGAAAGGGCGTAATACGCACATTCATAAATCTGTTTATTGTATGGTTTCTTACCGGTTTATGGCATGGCGCTTCATGGAATTTTGTTATGTGGGGACTGTTTTTCTTTGTATTTTTAGTAATAGAAAAACTTTTCCTGTTGAAGGTATTGAATAAGTGTAAAGTTATTTCCAATATATATTTATTGATCATTGTCTTTGTCGGATGGATACTTTTCCGATTCAGAAATGTTGATGTTATTTTTGCTGCATTAAAGGGACTTATCGGTCTTAATTCAAATAAACTTTTTGATTTCGAATCCTTGGCAGTTCTTGGCTCTTATTCTATCATTCTTGTTATTTCGATTATTGCTTGTACACCGCTTACTAAAAAGATAACCTCTTACATTCGCTATCATTCTATGCAAAACGCCGCTGTAACAGTGGTTTATAGTATTGCAAGAATACTTGTTCCAATAGCATTGTTGCTTATTTCAACGGCAACACTTGTTGGTGATAGTTATAATCCG
>JAZOBW010000157.1:0-11446 GCA_045596185.1 Acutalibacteraceae bacterium
AGCCGCAGTCTCGGCTATATTCTGTATATTTATATCCAGTGTTGTAACCACGCCTTTGCCCAAAGGTGAATTTACACCTTCAAACTGCGGTTCAACACCGAAAAGAATATCCCCCAATCCGTTCTTTGTGTAAACGGCACTTATATTTTCTTCAAAATATAGCACATCATCATAGGCAGCCTCCAGCCCCGAAACGCCATGTCCGGTGCTGTCGGTATAACCGATAATATGTTGTGCAACGGTATCAGAGGTGTGGTGTTTATATATAGTACAGTAAGAAACACCGTTACATTCAAATGTTTCCCCTACAACCCCAACCGCCGGCATACCTTTTTCAAGATTTTCAAGACAGCGCACCAGTTCCTCGCCTTCGAGAAGGCGGTGCGCAGCCACAACACTTGACGGTGTGGGCGTAAATGCCGCAACGGTCTGTTTTTCAGCGTTTGTTATAGGTATCATATTACGGTCGAAAACGGTGCCGCGTATTCTACCTACAGAAATTCTGTAAGCGCTCTGAACAGCCTGTATCTCACCATAAGAAGATGTGGCTATAACCGCAACCCTTATAACACAACTAAGGAGCAGAAAAAGTATAATAAAAAAGCAGATAGCACTTCTACGGGCAAACATCCGGTTAAAGATAGTTGTATCTGTCATATTACCACCTCACGGTTATTATTGACCGCTCTACAAGCACTATATACAAACTATAATAGGATAAATAAAAAATCTCAGGTGACTTAAAATCACCTGAGATTTTTTTATCCGTTTATTCCTTTATCTGCCGCAACATTTGCTGCATATTTTACAATCTTATTATAAGCAGATGAAACTATCTTACCCATCGGCACACCGTCTACCGAGTACTGATACTTGGTAGCACTGCATTTATAGAAGCAAACAGTAGTTACCTTGCCATTGTTGGAGTTGGTATACTTTATGGTCATATCAGGCTCTGCCGAAATAGGATCGGTGCTGAAGTCGGATCCGGTAAGACCCACCAATTCCTGATAAAGGTCCTGATAATAACTGTAGGTTATTTTTTTGCCGTTGCAGGTTACGGAATACTTCTTTTCGTTTTCTTCCTGCTCACGGTCAATTGTGATATCAAATTCATAGGACTTATCACCGTAGGATATATCGATTTTTGAAATATCACCAATTGCCCTGAGATATACAAAGGAAGAATAAAAATCGGTAGGACCGTTTTTAGTAAATACGGCAGTTGTTTTTGAAACCTTTTTAATGAATTTACTTTCGTCGTTTATAACTGCGCAGTAACTGTCATCAACTTCCGCCACCTTGAAGGTTTTGGTTTCGCCCGAAATTGTAAGTTCAATTATCATATCGGGATCGTTAAGACCTACCTCAGCCAAAGATTTTGCCGTAACATCATAAGAATATGCACCCTCTACAGCAAGACCGTTGCTGAAGATGGAAAATACCGCATCAACATTATCGGTATTAGCATTTCGATTCATAGGTGATGTAAGCATATAGCCGATATATGCAGTAAGTGATTCATCTTTGTTGGGTGTTATAACCACCGGCTTTTCAAATCTTTTACCTGTTATTCTGATGGTATCGAAGGTCTCAAGAACGCCCTCGTCATCACAATATGAAACTACACTCTTATTAAACTTTGCAGGTTCAAAAGCATCGGTATTGGCAAACTTTATGATTTCAAAATCAAGATTGGATATAGCGGTGTTATATGCTATATAAATCTTATCTTCCTTTGATGTCATAATATAGGTGCCGGTGTTGTCGGGCGAATCTGCGCCTATATAAAGGGTGAAATCGCCGTATTCTGCCGATGTAACATCAGCCTTATACTTGGGTTGACTGAAACCGCACTGTTCGGGGGTTTTGGTATCTACACTGCGCTTAACGGTAAGGGTTGCTATCGGAGAGAGCATCTCCTCGATAGAGGAGGAATCGACCATATCCTTGTCAATACCCTGAACATACCAACGGGCAGATGCGGTATCTGAAGAACTATCGCTGCTCTCTATCGGTTCCGAAAGGAATGTATATACACCGTTAGGATTGGTTACGGTTACAGAATCTATCTTTGAAAGATCGTGTTCATAAAGTACGGTATCGGAAAAAAGTGTGCTTACATTGTCTCCCTCGTCGTCAGGGAGTGTGGGAATCCACTTTATTGCAGCAAAAATAGTTCCTACCACCAATGCCAATACCAATGTGGCGGCAATTATAGTTCGCACACTTTTTTTGGTATCGCTTACATTCTTTTTTCCTTTCTTTTCTGGTTCCTTATTTGCAGAAGGATCGGAAAAAATGGTACCAAATTCGGCATATTCGTCCTTGTATGTTTCCTGAGCCTCCGGCTCTTGCTGTGAAGCCGAAGTCTCAAGGTTTTCGTTTTGGTTTTCTGAAAACTCACTCATTATGCGTTTCTTCTCCTGATATAGATAAAAATACCCAACGCAATTGTAAGAATCGGGATAATGATCATAAAGATGGTCTGGATAAGATTTACACCGCTTTCGGTAACATAATCGATATAACTTTCGTTTGTGATTATCTTGGAATCGAAGGTTATTTCAACATCTTCTACACCGGAAGCAATATTTGTACAAGCAAGGGCAATATCCTGATTGGAATATCTGCTGCTGGTAGTCCATTCAGACTGAACATATTCAACGCTGCCGAATGCCATTATATAACTGCTTACCTCTTTGCCTTCCGAATCGGCACCTACCATAGTAGCATGTAAAACACCTGCATACTGACCCATATCATTTTTGGTGTATCCTGTCCAGTCGGCAGAAACACCTGCGGGTGCCTTAACAACCGTATCGGTAGTCATAAAATAGGGGGTAACGGTTATTGTTTCTTCAGCAGGGGTTGTGGCGGTCATCGGTACGTTATAGCCGGTAGCACACATACCCATCTCGTTTGTAACTTCGGTATCCATTGCATAGGTTGCAAATACGGTAGGATCTTCGGGAACATGGTTGCTTTCATCGGTTTCAAAGAGAATACCGTCCTCAATCTCGATACCCCACTGTACAAGGAATTCATATAAATTTGGAAGTGCAGGATTTACAGCATCTGCAAAGAACACAAGGCCCTTGCCCATTTTGCCGTTATTATCAAGGAATGCAGATATTGCGTCAATCTCTGCACCGGTGAAATCAGCTGTGGGAGAGATAATGGCGATTGCATCGTACTCTTCTGAAATGCTGCTTACGATCGAATCGGAAATAAAGTCGATATCGAAATTATTATCGGTAAGAAGTTGTCTGTAACCTGCAGTATTATCACGGCTGCTGTGGCCGGTGAGGAACGCAATCTTCTTGGTTTCTTCGCTTACTACATAGGCAATAGCACTTGTAAGCGCGGTTTCTATCTTATTTCCGTTTATAGTATAATATCCGTAACCGGAAGATGCATATCCGCTCTCGTCATAAACAGAGTAAATATCGGCAAAGCCTATCTTCTTGTGGCGATTGGTTGCCCCTGCAGGAGACTCCACAAGAATATCACCGGGGATAAAATCGAGCGATGTATATTCACTGGTGATCTCTGTGAATTCAGGTGACTGCGGGTCAATATATCGGATATCGATATTTTTATTATATTCGCTGTACTTATCGATAAGCGACTTAGTCTGCTCGAAATATTCGGCAGAGGGAGAGGTTGAGTAATAAGCCTGGGAATAATAATAAATATAATCCAGATATTCTTCCTCCGCAGCGCATACCGTGATGGTAACGGGAACATCAATTCCCTTTATAAAATCAATATTTTCCTGATTGATTGTATTGACCTTCTGCGATGAAATATCAAAATCAAGGTGAAAACGGTCAGAAAGGACCGATAAGAGAATGTTAAAAACAATAAGGACAGTAAGAACTATAGCAGTAAGAGCAACTGCCATTCCGCCCCTTTTGAAGAGTGCCTCGTTTTTAATTTTCTTTGCTTTCTTAACCTTGGTTGCCTTATCGGCCTTTTTAGCCTCAACTGTAGGTTGTGCTGTCTCTGCCTGAGTTTCCTCGGCAGTATTCATCAAATCTTTATTTTCTTCCATTTACGGCACCCTCCTTTCTTAAGACCATCTTCTCTTTTCAAGCGAACGGGTCGACAGGAAAAGGAATGCGGCAATAATACTTAAAAAGTAGAAAACATCGGGAACAGAGAATATCTGGTTACCGAAACTTTCGAAAGCGTTTATAAATGCTGCCTTTTCAAGAACAACTGTTAACCATGAAAGCCATGAAATGGATATCTGTGATGCAAATTGATTCATATAAAGGATAAGGAAGTTAACGGCTATTGTTAAAACAGCCGCAATAACGGGGCTTTCGGTAAGAGAAGAAATAAACATACCGATTGCTATAAGTGCACCGCAAAGCAGCAACATACCGAGAAGCATATAAAGGAACGGCATTATATTGACCGATACATAACTTGAAACAATAATCTGGAATATAAATGTAGGAACAAAACCGATAGACACCATCGCAAGTGCAGCAAAAAATTTGCCAAGTACTATCGCAGACGGTTTAACCGGAGCAGTAAGTAAAACCTGATCTACCTTCTGGCGTCTGTCCTCACTCATAATTCGCATTGTAATAAACGGAATTGTGAAAACAACTATAAGGCTCATCGCCGAAACAACCGTAGCAATATCGGGGCTTCCCATAGTGAAAAGCATTTTGAAGTACCAGCCCAGGAAAAAGAAGGTAACAGCAAGTACCAAATAACCAACCATTGTGGAAAAATATGATTTGAATTCTCTTTTGAATATGGCGATCATATCTCGGTTACCTCCTCTGTTGTGGTATTGCCGTCTTGGGCAGCGTCAACGCTTTTGTCTGTACCCAGCAGACGACGGGCCTCGTCGTTATTTTCGGCATCGGTAAGGCGAAGGAATATCTGCTCAAGCGACATTTCGTTGCTGCTGAAGGAAAGAATTGCCTTTCCCTTTGCAATTACACGCTTGAAGACTTCCTCACGTATATCGTAACCTGCCTTAGGTATGATATTGAAATCGTAGGTACCTGCCTCTTTGCTGCCGTAAGAAACAACACGGGAAACGCCCCTTGCGCCTGCAAGTACCGGCATAATTTCCTCCTCTTCGCAGGCAATACGGATATTGAGCGAATGGTCGGTGGAAAGTTTCTTTGCAAGATTATCGGGTGTATCGTCTGCAATAATCTCACCCTGATTGATGATGATAAGTCGCTGACACACTGCCTCTATTTCAGAAAGAACATGGGAAGAAAGAATAACGGTGTGATTCTTTCCTAGTTTTGCAATAAGATTTTTCAGTTCGCTGCGCTGTTTAGGGTCAAGACCTACCGTGGGCTCGTCCAGAATAAGAACATCGGGGTTCCCGATAAGTGCCTGTGCGAAACCTACACGCTGACGGTATCCCTTTGAAAGATTCTTGATAAGACGATTCTGAACATGGTCAATCTTTACCAATTTCAGAATTTCATCAATATGCGGTTTCTTCGGGAATTTTACCTTCTTAAGGTCATAGATAAAATTAAGATATTCGCGCACCTTCATATCAATATAAAGGGGCGGAATTTCAGGAAGATATCCTATACGTTTTTTTGCCTCTTCAGGACTTTCGGCGATATCATAACCGTCGATCATAACTTTACCCTGAGTTAGCGAAAGATATCCGGTAAGTATGTTCATTATCGTGGATTTACCGGCACCGTTCGGGCCGAGAAAACCGATAACCTCTCCCTTATCGATAAAGAAATTAACATTCTTTACCGCAAGGTGAGTACCGTACCTTTTGCTGAGTCCGGTGACTTCGATCATTTTTATTCCTCCATAAACGTTTTATCCTTGTGATTTTAGCAGACATTTTTTTCTGATTTGTAAACAATCTATAAACATTATCTGCATTCTAAAACATTATACAACATTTTGCCGATTTAATCAAGAATATTATTGCTGTTACGCATAAAAAATCTCCCTTTCGAAAAGAAAGGGAGAAAGATTATCTTTTTTCTGATCAAGCAAGGCCTATATAGGGTGCAGGATCGCGGTAAGCACCGTTTACCAGCACCGAAAAGTGCAAATGGTTACCATAGGAATTTCCAGTGGAACCAACCTTGGCAAGTACATCACCTGCAGATACGGTATCGCCTTTAGAAACACAAAGTTGACTTGCGTGGGCATAAAGCGATACAACGCCATTGCCGTGGTCTACTTTTACGCAGTATCCGAAACCGCCGTGCCAACCCGATTCAATAACGGTTCCGCCCTTTACAGCAAAAATAGAAGTTCCCTTAGAAGCGCACAAATCAACGCCTTTATGGTTTCTGCCGTCACCGTAATAGGAACTGACCTTCCAACTGCCGTTGGGCAACGGAAAAACAAAGCCCGAATTATGAGCAACCCTGATCTCGTTGGCTGTAGCCTGTGTTCTGGCAGTACCAACGGTAATAACGCGGTCTACGGGTTCACTTACAATCACATCAGAAATAAGGGTGCGGGTCTGTTCGACACCATTGATGTAGGTTACACACTCGGTCTTTCTTTTAAGTCCGTGAGCACCCTGAGCGATGACCTTGGTATCGCCTATCATAAGTTCATTTGATTTGTTTGTAATGGTTTTATATGCGGTGTGAGTATCACTGACAATATTGGCAACGGTCTTTACCGAAAGACCCGAAAGTATTTCTTCCAATTCTTCGATATTGTTAAATTCACCGGCAAGATAATATCCCTGCTCAACCTCTACATTCTCTACAAACTCAATAGTGCAGTCGCCCTGCGGTACGGCAAAGCGCGAACAATATTCATCTATATATGTTTCCAGACTGTCACCCTCGAAACAAGCAATCTGTTTTCCGTCAATAAAAAGGGCGCTTCCCGAAATTATGCTTTCGGTATTTTGGATAATGGCATCTGCCACCACCTGTTTGCCGTCTATCCCAGAACCCATAACGATAACAGCGGAATACTGCGGCTTACAAAGTGCACTTTCAACATTTACACCACTTACGCTACTCAGTACCATTTTTATGGCACTGTCAACCTCGCTTCGGCTTCTTACTGTTGCAATTACCTTGCCGTCATAATTTACATTGTAAGCAAATGTTGCGCCGCTTGTTAAAACACTAAGCAGTACAGCAATAGCCGCAACAACGGCAAAACACGATATTTTCAACGACCTGTTGCCATTTATAAGTTTTTCGGCACCGGTCTTGACAATGGATATTGTTTTCTTAAAAAAGTCGGTTAAAATAAGTATTACTCCTTTTTTGGTTACAACTTTGTAACCGTTTCTGTTACTATTATAACCAAAAGGTTACAAAATTGCAACCTTTTTTTGCTTTTTTTATTCCGAAAAATAAGAAAACTTCCGCAAAGCCTTTATTTAAGCGACTTTGCGGAAGTTTTTTAATTTGGCATAACAAAGGGAATTGAAAAGTAATCCGCCAAAGAGAGCACCACATTCTGCGCAATAGCATTTATGTTGTCCCTTATCCAGGTGGCGTCCTCTACATTGTCGTGATACGCAAATTCGATCAATACACCTGGAACTCTTGTGCGGCGCACTTCACCGATAGATGTTGTAGATATTGTTCTTACCATATTCGGAAGCGGATATATCATCATCAGATTGTTGGCTATTATCTGGGCGGCGCGTTTACCGTTAACGCTTGTTGGATAATAATAGACCTCACTTCCGCGTCTTTCACCCTGTCCCGTTGCAGTAGCATTTGAATGAAGCGCCAAATGAAGGTCGTAGTTCGACGAATTGGATTCGGCTATTGCCGATGCCGCCGTCAGTTCAGGGTTGTTGCGTGTAAATTCTATACCTGTGGCATACAAATACGGTTCCATTGCATCGGCGATAAGATTCATATAGTATTCTTCATTTCCGCCTATAACATAGGGATTGAACTCTTGTGTAGACGGGCTTAAATATATTCTAGGCATTAAAAATCCCTCCCCTAAATGCTATGTGGGGAGGGATAAAATTATTCATTTTTGCAGTGCGACCTCATCACGCACTACTGAAGAAAACCAACAGTACAGTGCTTCGCCCAATTCCTGAAAAATAGGATCACCATCGTGTGAACAGAGCATCGCAAATGTCTGTCCGATTCGGCGCTCAGTCTCGGTGCCGCGACGGTAAGCAAGATAATAAAACGAAAATGCGCCCGTATCAGATGAAGTTTTATAAAGTTCATCGCTGTGCGACCTTACGGTGTCCAGAAAACTTTTCTGTGCTATACCCGAAAGCGAATCGCTCTCTATATACCGTTCAAAACCGACAGTGGCCGTAAACGACAACAGTAGCCTTCGCTGCAAAAGCATTTCATAATCACAGAATTCCTCGTCTTCACCGGCTAGGGAATCCTCTATAAAACGAACAGCAACACGACGGCCTATTTCCATCGCTTTTGCAAGAAGCCGCGCATCAAAAACATCGGTGCTTACGGTATTCTCTTTGTTCATATCACGGGAAGGCTTGTCACCTGCAATTTTAATATCGCTGTCAAAGCACATTTTATCACCTTTTTATTGCTGCAAATTCTCCTTCAATGCCTGTGCCAGTTGTGCAGGACAAGAAGTATCTTTCCAACCGCATTTTATATTTTCAAGTTTGGCTATTACATCCTCAACCTTCATACCCTTTACAAGGTTCGATATGCCCTTCAGATTGCCGTTGCAACCACCGACATATTTGACATCAAGCAGTATTCCGTTTTCTACCTCGATATCAATACTTCTGGAACATACTCCATTTGTTTTATATGTGAATTTCAATGTAATTATTCCTTTCACCTGAATTATGTAATTCCGCCATTATCATCCGACGGAATTATTTGTTGTCCTTAAAGCGGTTGCTACGTACGGGATGACGCAATTTTCTGAGTGCCTTTGCCTCTATCTGGCGGATACGCTCACGGGTAACATTAAACTCTGTACCAACCTCTTCAAGGGTGTGACAACGGCCATCCTTAAGACCGAAACGCAGACGAATGACCGCCTCCTCGCGTGGGGTGAGTGTGTGAAGTACACTATCGATATCCTCGTTGGTTATAACCTTAAGTGCAGCATCGTCCGGAGCAAGAGCGTCTTCATCACGGATAAAGTCCATCAAACGGGAATCCTCCTCAGGACCTATAGGCGTTTCCATAGAAACCGGTTCCTGTGCCACACGCATAATTTCTCTTACACGTTCAACCGGAAGATCCATCTTTTCGGCAATCAGTTCCTCGCTCGGTTCATAGCCATTTTCATGAAGAAGTTGGCTCTGAACCTTTTTAAGACGGTTTATTGTCTCAACCATATGCACGGGAATACGAATGGTCCTTGCCTGATCGGCAATAGCACGGGTTATAGCCTGTCTTATCCACCAAGTGGCATAGGTGGAAAACTTGAAGCCCTTTGTATGGTCAAACTTGTCCACCGCTTTAATAAGGCCGACATTTCCCTCCTGAATAAGATCAAGGAAGTACATACCTCTGCCGACATATTTTTTTGCAATACTTACAACAAGACGAAGGTTTGCCTCTGTAAGACGTTGTTTTGCCACCTCGTCGCCCTCGCTTATCTTTACAGCAAGTGCAATTTCCTCCTCAGAAGTGAGAAGCGGAACCCTACCTATCTCACGAAGGTAGACCTTTACCGGATCATCAAGCGACAGGTCATCGGCGATACTGTCCCCGTCGATGTTTTCAACATCCATTTCTTCGAGTTTCAGTTCATCGTCGGTCGGTTCCTCGTCAAAATCAAGATCAAGAAGAGGCGGCTCACTGAAAAGCGCATCAAGATCATCGGGCGCATTTTCAATATCATCTATTGAATTAGTTTTTTCCTCTTCCGCTATAATATCATTATTATTTACCTGTTCTTCAGGTATCTGCTTGTTATCCTTTGCCATTTCTAATTCCCCTTTTTATTATTTATTATGTTTTTAAGATTTTCCGCCCAGTCATCAACTGGCATATTTTTTACATCGGAGGTGCTGTACCGCATACCTTCATCTAATATTACCCTGATACTGTCTTTTAATACAAGATCGGGGTTCTGGTCACAGCGATTGCTATTTGCCAGTGCGACAAGATATCCCATTTCCGACGGTGAAAGCGCCTGTCCGAAACAGGAGGTATCGATCTCTCTTCCTTCGTGGACAACATCCCATATAATTTTATAAATCCGCCGATTCAGCGAAGTTACCATTTGTTCTGGAGAAAGCCTTGAAAACGCCTTTTCGATAAGATCAGGATGCTGCAACAAAACGGAAATTACCGTTTCTTCTGCGGCGGCAGCCGTAATATGTTCGCGTTTTTCAGGATTTATGCTATCCTTGGTATAGCGCGGATTTATAACTGCGTCTATTTCCCTTTTCTTCTGAACCTTCTTTGCCTCACGGCGCAACTGATTGACCCTTGTTTCAAGCGTTACACGGGATATACCGTAGCGGTCCGACAGTCTTCTTATATAAAGGTCACGGGCGATTTCATCATCGGTACCTGCTAGTATTACTGCAGCCTTTGAAAGGTATTGGACCTTGCCGTCATCACTGTTGACATCAATATCCTCAACAGCCACAAGAAGTTTATATTCAAGTTCGCTCACAGCACCCTCTATAAGGGCGGCAAAACGGGACTTTCCGTGCTTTTTGATATATTCATCGGGATCCTTGCCATCAGGAAGAACTATTACCCTTACATCAAGTCCGGTGTTTTTCAGTATCTCACCTGCGCGGCGCACAGCCTTCTGTCCTGCGGCATCAGCATCAAGCGTTAAAACAACCTCTTTGGTATAGCGAGATATTATCTTTGCCTGTTCTTCGGTAAAAGCCGTGCCCAAAGCGGCAACAGTGTTTTCAAATCCTGCCTGATGCAAAGATATAACATCCATATTGCCTTCAACAAATATTATTCGTTCGGCGCATTTACTTTTTGCGAAGTTCATACCGAACAAATTTTCACTCTTTTTATATACACAGGTATCGGAAGTGTTTACATACTTTCCGCCTTTTTTCTCGTCCTCCGGCAAAGCACGGCCGCTGAATCCAACCACCCTGCCTCGAATATTTATTATCGGGAACATTATGCGTTTTCTGAAACGGTCATAATATGTTCCGCGGGAACTTTTAGATATAACATTTGCCTGTAACATATCGGCAACGGTATAACCCTTACCTTTAAGATGCTTAAGCAGTTCGTCCCAGGAATCAGGTGCGGCACCCAGCCCGAAGTGCTTTATTGTGGAAATACTGAGCCCTCTTCCTAAATAGTAATCAAGCGCCCATTTTCCGGCATCGGACATAAGATAGTTATGGAAAAATTTTGCCGCATCACGGTTTATATCATATACCGTATTTCGCAGTCGCTGCATTGAATCATCATATTCATTCTGTCCTATGGTAATGCCGCTGCGCTCGGCAAGAAGTTTTACCGCATCTATATAGTCCAGATTTTCGACC
>JAZOBW010000158.1:0-2836 GCA_045596185.1 Acutalibacteraceae bacterium
GGTGCCAATCCGCGCTATCCGCTAATTAACGAGATAAGACAGATGTATCTTAACGCCTACTACGGCAAACACGATGCGGTTTAAGGAGGAAAATACGATGAAATTGGATAATGTAATTGCTACCCGAAAGGGCAAAACAATTTATCGCGATAATGACCGCATCGTTAAGGTCTTTGAAAACAGTTTTTCAAAATCCGATATTTTGAACGAGGCTTTGAATCAAGCGCGTGTTGAAGAAACCGGTATCAATATTCCTAAGATTTTAGAGGTTACCACCGTTGAAGGAAAATGGGCAATTGTTTCTGAATTTATCGAGGGCAAGACACTTGCAAACCTTATGGAAGAAAATCCCGAAAAGATAGGGGAGTATCTTGAACTTTTTGTTGATATACAACTTGAAATGCACTCGCATACCTCGGTTGCGCTTAATAAACTTAAGGATAAAATGAACCGCAAGATAAGTGAGGCCGATCTTGACGCCACAACAAGTTACGAACTTCATACAAGACTTGAGGGTATGCCGAAACACAAAAAACTTTGTCACGGTGATTTTAATCCTTCGAATATTATTATCACTCCTGATAATAAGGCTTATATATTAGACTGGTCTCACGCAACACAGGGTAACGCTTCTGCTGATGCTGCCAGAACTTATTTGCTTTTCTCGCTTTCGGGGGACAAGAAACTTGCCGAAGATTATCTTAATCTTTTCTGCAAAAAGAGCGATACCGCAAAGCAGTATATTCAGAAGTGGCTTCCGATAGTTGCCGCATCGCAGTCTGTTAAGGGCAACGCCGAAGAAAGAGAGTTTTTGCTTTCTTGGGTTGATGTTGTGGATTACGAATAAATTTAAGCCGGATTTGCTCTTTGGCAATCCCCTCTTTTTTATCTTTCGCTGAGCGGTATATATTTTTGTTTTTCTTTTACATTGATATATGCAGGTCGGATAATTTTTCCGTTGCACTGTATTTCTTCAATGCGGTGGGCACTCCAACCGGCAATTCTGGCTATTGCAAAAATGGGGGTATAAAGTTCATAAGGTAAATCGAGCATGCGGTAGATAAGACCGGAATAAAAATCAACATTCGGACTTACACCCTTATAGATTTTTCGCTTTTTCGCAATTATTTCAGGGGCAAATTTTGCCACCTTTTCGTATAGTTCAAACTCTTTTTCGCAACCCTTTTCGATGGAAAGTTCACGGGCGCAGGTTTTCAGAACATCGGCACGGGGATCGGAAACGGAATAAACCGCATGACCCATACCGTAAATAAGACCCGCATTGTCAAAAGCCTGTTTATCGAGAAGTTTGGTAAGATATGCCTTAATCTCGTCATCGTTTTCAGTATTTATATTCTTTTTCATATCATCAAACATCAGAACAACCTTAACATTTGCGCCGCCGTGTCTTGGGCCTTTAAGGGAACCCAATGCTGCCGCAACAGAAGAATATGTGTCGGTGCCCGAAGATGTAACAACATGGGTTGTAAAGGTAGAGTTATTACCACCGCCGTGTTCCGCGTGCAAAACAAGTGCAAGATCTAACATTCTGGCTTCGAGTTCGGTGTATTTGCTATCCTCGCGAAGTAATCGAAGAATATTTTCAGCAATGGAAAGTTCGGGATCCGGCAGGTGGATATAAAGACTTTTGTTGTTGTGATAGTGTTGATATGAATGATAACTGTATACCGAAAGAAGGGGGAAAATAGAAATAAGAAAAAGACTTTGTCTAAGAACATTCGGCACGGATATATCGTCAGGATTATCATCGTAAGAATATAAAGCAAGAACACTTCTGGAGAGAATGTTCATCATATCCTTACCCGGAGCCTTCAGTATCATATCGCGAACAAAAGAAGGGGGAAGTGTGCGCATTTCGGCAAGTGTTTTTCGAAACATTTCAAGTTGTTGCTTGTTTGGAAGTTCAGAAAAAAGCAGCAGATAGATTGCCTCTTCGAAACCGAAACGGTTGTCGTTTTTGAATCCGGCAACCAAATCCTTGATATTATATCCACGGTAGCAAAGTTCACCTTCGCAGGGAATCTCGGTTCCGTCAGGAAGGAATTTTTTCGAGTTCACGGACGAAATTTCGGTAAGACCCGTGACAACACCTTTGCCGCTAACATCACGTAGGCCACGTTTAACTTCGTGTTCGATATACATTTCTGGTTGGATATTGTTTTTGCTGCAGGAAAGATCAGCAAGACTTTGGATATATGGTGTGATTTCTGAATATGATGTTTTCACAGTGTCACCCTCTTTCAAAATATAACTTATTTTACCATAAAACCCTTTAACGGTCAATTACATTTCTGTAAACAATTTTTAATAAATCTTTTTTCAAAATGGGATTTAATGTTGACAAAATTCTGTATTGCAATTAAAATTATATAGTAATAACTCAAGGGGTGGAAAGGGAAATGATTAAAATTTCTCCGTCGGTACTAACTGCCGACTTTTTAACACTAAAAGATGATATAAAGAAACTTGAAGATGCAGGGGTTGATATGCTTCATCTGGATATTATGGACGGTATTTTTGTTCCGAATATTTCTTTCGGTATGCCGCTTGTGAAGTCCATCAGGACACATACCGCTCTTCCTTTGGATGTTCATTTGATGATTGACCGTCCACACAGATATATTGAAGAATTTGTAAATGCCGGTGCAGATATTCTGGGATTCCATTATGAGGCAGGTTCCGATAATGCCGAAACTCTTAAACAGATCAGAGCCCTTGGCTGTAAATCCTGCATAACTATAAAGCCCTGCACACAACCCGAAGCGATTTTTGATCTTCTTGAACTGTGTGATATGGTGCTTGTTATGTCGGTAGA
>JAZOBW010000159.1:0-9150 GCA_045596185.1 Acutalibacteraceae bacterium
ACGCTTTCATCATAATTATCGGCGTAGAATTTGAAAAAGCCTTCCTCTTCCAAATACTCCCATTCTCCGCTATCAATACCGATTTCATACCCGGTATAGATCTTGTCGATAGAGTAAGTATTATCGGATAGTATTTCTAAACGGTCTCCTTTTTCGTTATACCATTTGCCGAGGATTTTCTTTTCGGGATTAGCGCCACAGGCAGAAAATGTGCATAGCACAAGAGCAATTGTGAGAATTAAAATTATCGTTCTTTTTATCTTTAATAACTCCTTTATTAATATTTTTATTAAACAGGGATTCCGTGAGAACGCATTTCCTCTACGGACATTCCTCTTTGTCTAAAAGCATCTATTGCGCTTTCGTTTCCGTGTTGAGCTGCCATAAGAAGATAACCATAACCAAGGGTTCCGTTCTTTTCTACACCATATCCTCTTATACAACACTCGCCGTACCAATAGGTTCCCTCCCAATCGCCTGATTGGTGAGCTTTTTCATACCAAAACGCCGCCTTATATGCATTATCAAGTTTAGATTGATAAACTGCACCTAATGCAACCATAGCCCCCGTGTCTCCGTTTACTGCTTGCTGATATTGGTTTAAGGTGAATGTCAAAAGATTATTACCACCTCTATAAGATAGCTGTTGTTTTTCTGATTCAGTTATTGCTTCGAATCTTTCTTTGGTTTCATAACTGTTATTGTATGTGTAAGTATCGTTATTGGTTGCATTAGAAAAATTTTTAACCACGACACAAACTACGACTATAATAATCAGTATAATTATAAACCACATTTTAAACCCCTCCTAGCTTTTGAATATATACAAAGGTATGTTAGATATTTATATTTGCAAGAGCAATTTCGACTTCATCCTGTGAACAATCACAGAGGCTAAAACAAAGCCGAAATCCTCATAGTTTAATTACTTTCTTTCCCAGTGAAAACAGCCGTTCCTATCCTCGGGTTTGTTATATCCGCCGTATTTTCCTTCGCATTTAACTCTGCCATAACTGTCTCTGTCATAAAAGTTCGCATACAAACAGTCGGAGCAGTTGTTTTCAAAACAACCTTCAGGTAAAATGATCTTAATATTTTTTTCCATTGCTGGCACCTCCATTATTAGTAACATCTATATCTGCTTAGCCCGAAAGAAATAGATGTTATTCTTTATTCCTCTATGATAAGCGGTTCTTCCTCTACTAATATTGCGTCATTATCAAGAATGGCTTTATAGCATATTAATTCACGGTTAGGCAAAACGAAAATAGGGAAATATAAATATTCTATACATTTAGGTAACCTGTGCATAATTTCTGTTATGTATTTCCTATCACCGCAAGACAAGGTTTTAATACCAAAATAATGTGTGTGAAAAATTCCTTTAAAATTAATGTTGTTGTTTTGCCATAACTCGATATTCTGATTCAAAAAGGATACATTTGGTGTATAGGAACAATTTTTTATCGCGCGTGGGTTAGGCTCATCAATAACCAATTCATCTATGAATTCATTATCATGACTACCTAAAATTCCTCCTGTTTCATGTGATTGCTCTGAAACCAAACTATCAATCATATCTATTATAGATTTTAAAATTCTCATAACTACATTCCCTTGTAACATAACGGTGATTATGTTGTATTACATAAAAGAAGTTTCGGTGAAATTTACATATTAAAGGAGAATTTAGTTAATAGTGGGCACGGCAAAAAACCTTTCCATTCCAAAAAAACGGAAAGGCTTATTCGTCATGCATAAAATTTCATTTTTCCGAGAGAATCAATGTTTTTGTCGAAAAGTACTTGTTATTTCGGCGCATTGGTGCTATAATATTATAAAATAAAAGTTAAACGCATAGTTGTTCGTTGTATTCTATACAACATAATCACCGTTATGTTATTTTGCCGATACTGTGAGTATAGGTTTTTATATTATCAGCCGCATATTTTCCATCTTACGTTTGTGTTCTGCACCTGTGGTAATGATGTAAATTCGAGTGGTGTTTATGCTACTATGACCGAGAATATCGGCAAGCTTGGCAATATCCTTTTCAATACCATAAAAAGTACGAGCAAACAGATGGCGAAGGTTGTGAGGAAATACCTTGTCAGGTGATACCCCTGCTTGCTCACACAATGCCTTCATCTCACGCCAGATATTGCATCGGCTCATTGGCTTTCCGGATTTGGTGATAAAGATGCAACCTGAAGCGATTCCCTTGGATTTTATATAATTCAATAACTTTTTCTGCAGTTCCCGAACGATAAATACCGTTCGGGTTTTATTTTTGCAGGACACAACCGCTTCGCCCTTACACACCGTTTCTACAGTAATAAACTGCAATTCACTGACACGTATTCCTGTTCCACAGATTGTTTGTAGGATTAAGTTCAATCTCTCGTTGCCCTTTTGCTTTGCAGTGTTTACAAGACGAATATACTCCGCTTTTGTCAGTTCCTTTTCTTCGGAGCAAAATACCTTTTTCTGCACCCTGAACTGCTTAATGCAACAATCCCTCCAACCTATAAAACGCAAAAAAGCATTTACTGCTGCAATCATAGAGTTTGCACTTGTTATCTCATATTTCTCAATAAGCGAAGCCTTGAACTCCTTTGCTACCGCTTTGCTGATTTCTCTTGCTCCTGCGAACATGGTAAACGCCCGTACATCACGCAAATACTTTTGGGTGGTGTTCTCGCTCTTTTCATCTGAACGAAGATATATTTCAAAATCCTCGATAATTGAATTTGTAATAATTTTTTTCATATGATATTACCTCCTATTGCTAATATCATTTTACAATATTTTCGCGAAGTTCTCTGCATTATGTTTTGGACGCAATTGAGCATTGTAAAAGGTAATATAATTGAATATATATTTTTAGCAAGAAAAAACAAAAGAGTCAATCAAAGCATTATACTTCGATTGACTCCTTCTTTGTTTAGCAGCCCGTTTAATTGATTTTTCTTATAAACTAACTTGTACCGTTAAGTTTAATTTTGTCTGAACTTTGTAGTTCACTTCAAACGGTAACATTTTTCATTCTAGATTCCATTTTGTGTACAGAATAGAGTTATGTTTATCTCCGGGATATTTAGCATAATAGAGGGTGAAGATTGAACCGTCGGAAAGTTCTACCGAGCAGGGATAGCCAAGATCGCCATCAATATGATCATCAACCAAGGTTATCTCTTCGCCAAAAGTTAGTCCACCGTCACGGCTTATCATAGCACGAATACCACACGGAGTTTCACGACGAGAATAGGTCATAATAAGAAGGCCTGAAGAATGCAGTAAAAAGTGCGGAGGCGAGCCGTCACAACCAACAGGCTTCGGCTCGGTCCAGGTCTTACCGCCATCCTTAGAAATGCAGGTGGAAACGGTAAGTGTGGGTTTGGTCGGCATATGTACACGAATTGCAGCAACGATTGTACCGTCTGGCATTTCGATGCAGTCAGGCTCACAGAACACTGAAGTTTTGCGGTCAAGATAATCGGGATAATCTATATGAGCGAGTTTATTCCAGGTTTTACCCTCGTCTAAGCTGTCATAAACATAAATATCGCCTTCAATAAGCTCTGGATCATAAGTAAAGGCTTCACGACCGAAGTATATAAGTCTTCCGTCAGAAAGCTTGCGAGGTCCGTGCGGCGATGATACGGGCACTTTAATTGCTTCACCCCAGGTCATACCCGAGTTTTCGGAAATTCTTATGTAGGAACCGCCCGCCGCTCTGGGATCTTCGACCTCTGCCAATGCGTCAAGATATGCCATCGCCATATCGTGAACAAGCGGCAATCTACAATCATTTTCCACCCAAGCACGATTATCCAGCATAAACTGATGCGGATTATTGAAATAACTCATAATGAGTTTTCCGTTGCCAAGAGACAGTATGCCTGCATCTCTATCATCATAAGGCGTATCGTTTATAATAATCGGACAAGACCATGTATTACCCTCATCGTAGCTTATATACATAAGGTTTTTACCAAAAGGACAAACATGACCTAATCTGTGACCTGAACAAACAGCATACAAAACACCGTTCTCGTCCTTACAAACCGAAGGCCAACCCTGATAACGAAATGGACTATCTGTAATGCGATTAACAATACCTTTTATCATAGTAACTCCTCCCCGTTTATGGGTATTATGATATAGAATACGAATACAACTTCGCACAATTTAATAATAACATTTACACCAAAAATTGTAAAGGACTTTATATAAGAATTTATGTCTTTTTAGTAAATGTTAAACGACAATTCAATTGCCTTACACCTATATTCGTGCTATAATTATAGCAACAAATACATAGGGAGCGATCGACTTGGCAAAAGATTATATAAACGAAAACTTCAAACACATTATACACGGCGGTGACTACAACCCCGACCAATGGCTCGATTTTCCGGAAATACTGTCGGAGGATATGCGGCTTATGAAACTTGCCAACTGTAATGAAATGTCGGTTGGTATCTTTGCATGGGCGGCGCTTGAACCCGAAGAAGGAAAATTCAATTTCGAATGGCTTGATAAGATCCTTGACGATATCTACGCCGCTGGCGGCAGAGTCATTCTTGCAACCCCCAGTGGTGCAAGACCCGCTTGGCTTGCACAAAAGTATCCCGAAGTTTTACGGATAAACAGTTCGGGACAGCGTAAACTTTTTGGTGAGCGTCACAATCATTGCTACACTTCCCCCATCTATCGTGAAAAGGTGGGAATAATAAACCGCAAACTTGCCGAGCGTTACAAGAATCATCCTGCGGTTATTGCATGGCACCTTTCCAACGAATACAACGGTGACTGTTTCTGTCCCCTTTGCAAAGAAGAATTCAGAAAGTGGCTTAAAGAAAAATATAAAACACTGGATAACCTTAACCGCGAATGGTGGACATATTTCTGGGCGCACACCTTCACAGATTGGAGTCAGATTGACCCTCCAACACATCTTGGTGATACCACCGTACACGGAAAAACACTTGATTGGAAACGCTTTGTAACCGAACGCACAGCAGATTTCATTAAATTTGAATATGATACTGTTAAATCGATAACCCCCGACATTCCCGTTACAACAAATCTTATGGGCTATTATAATGGTCTTGACTATCGTAGGATCGCCAAAGAATTGGATTTTATTTCGTGGGATTCCTATCCCGAATGGCAGGGCAATACCGATGTTGACATTAAAATCGCACAGAGCACGGCAATTCAGCACGACCTTATGCGTTCTCTTAACCGCCGCCCATTCTTCCTTATGGAAAGCACTCCGAGTCTTGTAAACTGGAAACCCATAAACAAACTCAAAAGACCCGGCGTAAACGAACTTACCTCCCTGCAAGCAATAGCACATGGATCAGATTCGGTGCAATATTTTCAGTGGCGCAAAAGCCGTGGCAGTTCTGAAAAATTTCACGGTGCTGTAGTTGACCATCTTGGCACCGAGCATAACCGCGTTTTCCGCGAAGTGTCGAAACTTGGCGACAGACTTAAAAAACTTGATGAAATTGTCGGAACACTGGTTCGCCCAAAGGTTGCCATTCTTTATGATTGGGATAATCGCTGGGCACTTGACGAAGCAGCAGGTTTTGTAAAAGATAACAAAAAATATATTTCCACCCTTGAGTCCTTCTATAGGCCGCTTTGGGAGCGCGGTATTGATACCGATATCATAGGTGCTGACGATGATTTTTCTCATTATAAGATAATTCTTGCACCTATGAGATATATGGTAAGCGATGTGCTCGGTAAAAAACTTGCAAAGTTTGTCGAAAATGGCGGAACTCTGCTCTGTACATACATGACGGCAATGGTTAACGAAAACGACCTTTGTCATCTCGGCGGTTTTCCGGGTGCAGGTCTTATGGAAGTATTCGGAATATGGAATGAGGAAATTGATACCCTACATCCTAACGAAAGAAACCAAATTAAAACCGTTAATGGTGAAATATTTGAAGCCCACGACTACTGCGAACTGATTCACGATGAGGGTGCCGAAGTTATTGCCAGTTACGACAGCGATTTTTATAAGGGTATGCCCGCAGCCACCGTTAACAGTTTCGGAAGCGGCAAGGCTTACTATATTGCTTTTCGTGATGATGGTAGTTTTACCGATATAATAGTCGATAAAATTTTGAAAGAAAATGATGTTTCAAGCGAGTTTGACGGTGAACTCCCATACGGCGTTACCGCCCATTCAAGAACAGACGGTGATAATACTTATGTGTTTATTGAAAATTACTCCGGTACACCCGTAATTCTCAAAACAAAAACCCAGTGGACCATTGTGGAAACTGATGAAATTATCAGCGGTGAAATAAGACTTGATATCCACGGCACGGCTATTCTTAAAAAATAATTACTAAAAGCACAACGGACTGTCCAAACGACAGTCCGTTGTATTTTTTATTTATCGAGAATAATCGCTTTGCCGTTCTTATATTCCCAGTCGGTGGTCATAGTAACGGGTTTAATATTTCCATCCTCACCAAACTCCATAATATCGATACACATAAAACGTGCATCGCCGTCGTCATTGCCAGGATGGTGACGATGATATACTATTAGATAAAGATCCTCTTCAGGGATATAAAGATATCCGTTGTGTCCGGGACCGGTAGCGATCTTACTATCACCCGTTGAAAGTACTTCAACATAGTTGTCAAATGGGCCATAAGGTGTATCGGCATAGGCAGAATTTACTCTATAACTTCCCTCTCTCCAAGCACCCGCAGACCACATAAAGTAGTACTTACCGTCTTTTTTGAACATACAAGGACCTTCGACATAGTCGGGAGGAGTAATTTCCATAAACTTTTCACCGTTTTCAAAGGGAACGAAATCAGTCATATCCTCGGTCATCTTGGCGATATTGCAATGTCTCCAACCGCCGAATAAAAGATATACATCACCATTATCATCCTTAAAAAGATGCGCGTCAATCGGCTGTGCGCCGTTATAAAACCCATTAACAAGAGGACGGTCGAGAAGCGCCTTAAAAGGACCGGTAGGACAATCGGAAACCGCAATTTCAAGTCCACCCTTTTCATCACTGCTATGTATATCGTTTGAAGCAAAAACATAATAGTATTTGCCGTCCTTTTCGATAATAGTGGGTGCCCAGATTGCTCTTGTTGCCCAAGGGAAACCTGACATATCTATAATGTCATCGTGTCTTTCCCAATTTGTCAGATCATCGGATGTCCAGCACACCTGATTCTTCTGATCGTCAAAAGGAAGGGACTTGGTTGCATAGATAACATATTTACCTTCATAAATCCTTGCCTCGGGATCGGCATACCATCCTTCGTCAATAGGATTGTGAACTTTGAAATTCAAATTGTTCATTATCAACATTCCTTTTATTAAAATAGTTTTTTGAATTTATTTTTAATTCTTTTTAGTATTGTCAAAGCCCTTCTTGGCTTACTAATACGAAAACGGGGATGTGTTTTTTTAAGAAATTTTGAGATAGCCTCATAACTATTTTGCCAGTCTTCAAGCACCAATGTTTCACTGCTTTTATGCTGATTATGATAACCCGCACCGATATTAACACCGCATATTCTTTTAGTAAGGATTTGCAGGTCACAACCACCCTTTTTATCCTCTTTATAAAATCCTAAATTATCGGAAATATAGTTAACAAATTTATTTGTATAATCCACCTGATTATAAAGAGCGCCGCCCGTTCCTTGCCAATCAAATTCCATCATAAACTGATGTCGGTTCAGTTCGCTGAACAGCATTGGGTTATGCTTTTTAAGAAATTTTGCGCCTATTTTTCCGTGTTCCTCGCCGTCAAGTAAAAGCAAACTATGGCCGCTGTCTTTGAGAGCCCACAGCATAGCACATCCGGCGCGGTCATCAGCACCGATACCACATTCATCATTTCCACTTCGGTAGATGCCGTTTTCGAATACAATGCTGCTTTTGGCTCTTTTACCGTATTTTATGTCCCAAAAGGTATCGGTATGCGCCAAAAGAAGAACTCGATCCTCCCTGCTTCCGGGTATGTACAGAAAACGCTCGAAATCATTATCACCACATACAAATACCGCACCAGGAAGCGCTGAAAACATATTAAAAACATCTGTGGAATCAGAAATCGAAATATTCAAAAACAAATCTAGTATTTTTTTAATTTCTATGCTGTCCATAAATTTTACTTAAGATCAAAAAGGATGGTATCTTCCGCATCTTTTATATCAAGGATTACAAGATGCTCAAAATCGGTTTCGGTTTTGTTGTTTGGTGCATGGAATGAAAGTTTAAGCGAACCATCGTGCGCCTTGAATATCATTGCGTGACCACCGTCAAAATCGATGCCGGGAATCGTTCCTTTTTTATAAAAAGGCGTATCTTCCTGAATCCACGGGCCTTCCAAGGTGTTTGACACAGAATGTGCAATACCGATACTGTATCCGTCCTTACAGAAGTTAGACCAAATCATCAGTAAATGTCCGTTATCGGTTCTGTAAAGATACGGTCCGTCAGTAACACCTGATGTTGCCCATTTAGGATCCTTTGCAAAGAATAGGTGCTGTGGTTCAGATATAAAGTGTGTGAAATCCTCTGACAGCCTTGCAGCAACCATACTGCCGTTTTTATCTGGCATACTCGTCCATTCGTGAACAAATATCATCCACGGTTCCCCGTTATCATCTATGTAAAGTGTTCCGTCTATTGCATCCCAATCACGAGGATTGATACAACCGTCTGCTATGTCAACAAAAGGACCGAGAGGATTGTCTGCGCGGTAAACAGAAATACATCTGTGTGAAAATTCGTGTGAAAAAACGGATGTAAAAATGTAAAAATTACCCTTATAATAATGACATTCGGGCGCCCAAAACATATCCTTTATACCGTGAAAACCTTCAGGTGCCTGAAAAACAGTTATTTCTTCACTCCAGTTTTCAAGGTCACGGCTTATATGGCAAACAATCTTGTCAACACCGTTTGTCTTATAAAGGTAATATTTGTCGCCGCAAGGCATTATAAATGGATCACGGCATGGCAACTTACCTGAAGTTGTGTACTCAATTTTACCTTCATAAGGTGTATTTTTTGAATATTTTTCAGGGATATCAAAATTAGAAAATTTCATATTAAACCTCCCATATAAAATAAAGCACC
>JAZOBW010000160.1:0-8752 GCA_045596185.1 Acutalibacteraceae bacterium
TACCGATTTCTTTTGTTCTTTCCTGAACCGAAATTAGTGTAATAACACCTATCATTATTGATGAAACGACGAGCGATATTGCAACGAAGGCAATCAGAACATAGGTTATAGCATTTATTATGATTGTGATAGAGGACATCATAAGACCTACATAATCGGTATAGGTTATCTTTTCAAGATCATCTACATCTTCGTTGTAAGAGGCTATTGCTTCTTCAATGACATCTTTATTTTCAAATGTCGAAGCGAAAAGATTTATAGAAGAAGGTTCATCTAGATTTACAACACCAAGAGCCTGTAGATTATTCTCATAGGTCGAGTCGGAAAATTCAAGAACTTCATCGTGATAAGTCACAAGTTGCTCCTCGGTGTAATTGGGAAGTGCAGCGGCAAGTGCCATACTTAACTGCGTGTTACTCATACCTCCGAGTTGTGCCTCTATCTGTGCGGAGTATTCGGTCTTTGTCTTTTCGATTATCATTTGTGTGAACAGTTCGGTTATATCCTCGTCTGTCATAGAGGATATATAATCTTGAATATCGTTTTCGGACATACCCATCTGTGCTGTTAACACTTGAAGCAGGGTAGTTTCCATATCCGCTCTGGTCATAGAACCGATAGTTTGCGAAACGATGGAATCTAACTGTTCCTTAGAAGGAATACTCATTATTTTTATATAGGCATCGGCCCTGCCTTTTTCATCCAGTTTTTCGATATAATGATTGAATTCCTCTATCTTTTGCTCATTTGAAAGATTTCCGGTATTTTCGTGGAAGGGAAGTCCGGTGAAAATGTCCAAAGAATTATCGGAAAGTTGGGCATCAACAGCAGCAGAATCTTTGGAATTTTCGATTATATACTTTGTAAGTTTGCTTGTATAGGCGATCGTACCGGTAAGCATTGTAGAAACAGCGTCCTCATTAGGACGGATAATTCCGGTGATCTTAAGGTCAAGTCCGTTGTCATAGAGATACTTCATTCCTGCCTGAGTCTCTCTCAGGTCGGTATAAAGGCCGGTATTTTCATCAAGTGTGTAGCAATCCGAAGGGAATACGGTGCGGAATTTCATATCACAGATCTCTTGATAACTCCATTTTTCGTGGGGAACCTCTATTTCGGTCTTATCAAGCGCTGCTTTGGCAAGGGCATCGATATCTTCTTTCGATTTAAGACCTAACGCATAGAGCGTCATATCGTCGATTTCGTTGTTTTCATCTACCACAAGAATAATTTCATTGTATGCATCGGGCCAAGAACCGTAAACAAGATCGTATTGTTTTTTTAGAATTGGGTTTATTGTCTCGTCACCTTCTCCGGACAGCATTTCTTGCCATAGATTGGATGATGCTGCCATCGGAGACATACTAAATGATTGTGCTGATGCTGAGTTGCTATCGGTCATAAAGGACATATCTATACCAAGGTATTCGATCATCAATTCTTGCATAAGTTCTTGAGTGTCAGATTGAATTATATTGCCGTCAACATTCTTTGTATAGATAAGCATATCCATATCATAGGTATATTGAACGCCATTGAGTGCTGTATCAAGACCACTTTTGCTATCTTCCTTGCTTCGTTCTGATTCAATATATTTTTTGAAGGCTTTCAGGTCGTTTTCGTTGGCTTCCATACTGTTTAGCGCATTTATCATTTTGTAAAGCATACCTTTTTGATAAACAGCATCGTTTTCGTGTTCATCGCCTGATATTGCCTGTCCCATAAAGGTTTCAATAAGTGTACCCATATCCATATGCTGTGCTTCAATAGTAAGCGGATAAGAGGAAAGAGTGTCCTCCTGAAGGGCGTCAATATAGGTTGTCATACCTTGCGATACTGCAAAGATAAGCGCGATTCCTATAATACCGATACTGCCTGCAAACGAGGTGAGTACGGTGCGGCCTTTTTTGGTGAAAAGATTTTTCAGTGAAAGTACAAAGGATGTTGAAAACTTCATTGAAGGCTTTTTTGCCGACTTTTTATTCTTTTCCGCCTTGTTTTCATTATTTTGTTCTGTTTGGAATTCTTCTTGCGAAAGCGGTGCAGAATCATCGGTTATAACACCGTCAAGCATACGGATTATTCGGGTGGAATATTTTTCAGCAAGTTCGGGATTGTGTGTCACCATTACAACAAGGCGCTCTTTTGCAACCTCTTTAAGAATGTCCATAACTTGAACGCTGGTTTCGGTATCAAGAGCACCGGTAGGCTCATCAGCCAGAATAATATCCGGATTGTTTACAAGCGCTCTGGCAATAGCAACACGCTGCATCTGACCGCCCGACATCTCACTCGGCTTTTTATTCATTTGATCTTTAAGTCCCACTGCGCACAATGCCTGTTTTGCGCGCTGGCGGCGTTCTGATTTTGAAACACCCGAAAGCGTAAGAGCAAGTTCAACATTCTGTAAAACACTTTGATGGGGAATAAGGTTATAACTCTGAAAAACGAAGCCAATCGAATGGTTGCGATAGGAATCCCAGTCGCGGTCCTTGAAATCTTTTGTGGAACGTCCGTTGATTATCAGATCGCCATCGGTATACTGATCAAGTCCGCCGATGATGTTAAGCATTGTCGTCTTTCCGCAGCCTGACGGACCCAGAATAGAAACAAATTCACTTCTTCTGAATTCAAGATCGATACCTTTAAGGGCATGAACGGTTTCGCCGCCTGCAGGATAGTCCTTTTTTATATTTACAAGTTTGAGCATAACACTACTCCTTTCAGATTATATTATATAGGTAAAATATAACAAAATTATGAATATAATAAAATTATTTGATAAAATTGAAGAAATATGTTATAATATTTTGAATCATTGTAATCTGCGCTTTGCAGAACATACTTTTGGCTCGGAAAAGAGGTGTTACCGATGGAAAAACTATTTAAGGGAACCTGTGTTGCAATGTCGGTTATTATACTGCTTTCATCATTTTTTATGGTTATCGCTGTCGCTAAATCAGATGGTGCAAAGTTCGATGTTCTTGGTTGTAAAGACCTTGTTCAGAATATCGAAAACCTTGAAATAAATATGACCTCGGTAATATATGTTAAGAATGATGCAAATGAATGGGAGGAGTATCAGCGAATACACGGTACTGAAAACCGTATCTGGGTAGAACTGGAAAAAATCCCTAAAGATCTTATTGATGCATTTGTTGCGATAGAAGATCAACGTTTTTATACACACAATGGTGTTGACTGGAAACGAACCCTTTCCGCATTCGTAAACTATCTGCCTTTTGTTGACCTTTATTCGTCAAATCAAGGCGGATCCACGATGACACAGCAACTTATAAAGAACCTTACAAATGAAAAGGATACAAACGCAAAGCGTAAAGTAAAAGAGATAGTGAGAGCGCTAACACTTGAAAGAATGCTTGAAAAGGATGTTATACTTGAAGCATATCTTAATACTATTTCTCTTGGTAACGGTATATGCGGTGTAGGTGTTGCCGCGAACTACTATTTCAATAAAGATGTAAACGAACTTACATTGAGTGAATGTGCTGCCCTTGCCGCTATTACTAAAAATCCGTCTGCCTATTCGCCCGATTCAAATCCTGAAGAAAATAAGGAACGTAGGCAGAACGTGTTCAATAAAATGTACGAACTCAAGATGATAACGCGTGAGGAATACGATGCCGTATTTGATGCCGATATCACCATTGATAAATCACAGCAGACCGACTATGAAGCACCCGTAAACAGTTATTTCGTTGATACACTTATCGATAATGTTATAAATGATATAAGCGAAAAGTACGGCTACAGTACCGATACGGCATCGTCGATGCTGTATAACGGCGGTTTGAAGATATACGCTACCGTTGACCCTGATATCCAATCGGCGGTTGAAGAAGTGTATATGAATCAGAAAAAATATTTTTCACAGCGTTCTCGTAGTGATAAAACAAAACATCTGCAATCCGCAATGACTGTTATGGACTATCAAGGTCATATTCTCGGTATTGTCGGTGGAGTGGGCGAAAAGACCGTTAATCGCGGACTTAACCGTGCGATAGATTCTCCGCGTCAGCCAGGTTCCACAATGAAGCCGCTTGGTGTATATGCACCGGCTATCGATAAGGGATATGCAACATCAACATCGGTTATCGTTGATGAACCACTTGAAAAGTATTATGCAGACGGCAAAAAGGGACCAAAGGAATGGTACGGATACTATGCGGGTCCTATGACCATTTCCAAGGCTATTGAGCGCTCGGCAAACACTATTCCTTGTCATATACTCAAAGATATGGGTATTGATACATCATATAACTTCCTTACTCAGGATGTAGGCCTTAAACATCTGACCGATGTAGATAAGAATCTGGCCTCGTTGGCACTTGGCGGATGCCAATATGGTGTTACTACTACCGAATCTGCAGCCGCTTATGCGATATTCGGAAACGGAGGAAGATATTATAAGCCCGTAACCTACTATATGGTTGAAAAAACAACGGGGGAGGTTGTTCTCACCGCCGATATGGAAGGTCATCAGGCCATATCTGCCGCAACCTCTACGATTATGAATGATCTTCTGCAAAATGTTGTGTACGGCAGTCAGGGTACCGGTACTTCGATAAAGGGTTACAGCAAAATGAAGGTATACGCAAAGACCGGTACTTCCAGCGAGTCTAACGATTTATGGATGGTTGCCGGAACGCCGTATTATGTCGCCAGTGTCTGGTGCGGTTTTGACCGTATGGAAAAGGTAAATAATGCAGGTGCGGCGGCATCCGTATGGAAAGCAGTTATGACCAAGGTTCATAAGGATCTTGAGGTAAAGGAGTTCGAAAGATCAACCGACCTGATCGAGGCAAAGTATTGCAAGTACAGCGGATTACTCAAGGGTAATAAATGTTATTCTACCGCCACGGGATACTACGTCCCCGGTGTTGAAACAAAGGTATGTAATGGCAAACATGGCAAACTACCCGATACCGGAAAAGAACCCGAGGAAACCACTTCTTCAGATGAAACAACAGCCTCGCAACCCGACAGTTCAACCTCGTCTGATGCACAGGTGCCTTCTGAAGATGGTAATACATCATCTGGTGATGCTCCACCCGATGATGTAAGTCCGCCGCCTGAAGGGGAAACACCGGAGGGTGAACCGCCCGAAGGCGGTGAAGACGGCGGAGAAACAATCGATCCTCCCGAAAATCCTGAAGAGGGTGGGGAAACCACCCCAACCGAGCCTACACCTCCTCAACAAGAATAAACAAAAGCGCTCCCTTTTAGATGTTACTAAAAGAGGGCGCTTTTTATTAATTTTTGCGGTAATCACGCGGAGTCATTTTTGTAATCTGTTTGAAAACTTTATTGAAAAATTTAATGCTGCTGTAACCCACGGCTTCGCCTATCTCGCTAATATTTTTATCGGTATCTTTAAGCAACCTGCAAGCCTCCTCAATGCGGCGATTTTGAAGGTGCTCGGTGAATGTGATACCGGTGTCTTCCTTAAATCGAATACTGGCGTATGGTAAACTGAAGAATTTTTCCTTGCATATTTGTGCAAGTGAAAGCGGCTTATTGTAATCGCAATCAATTCTTTTCAATATATACGCGGTAAGCGGTGTTATTCGTTTCTTGCTTCCAACCTTGCGAACCGTTTCAATTATAATTTCGCTAAGAATATAACGTATCATTTCTATGTAACCGTCACTTTTTTGAGAATATTCATCCATAAGTTTAAGAAACAGTTCTCCTACGGTGCCGTCGTCTTTGAATACTTGATTAGATGCCGGTCCGTTGATTTTCTGACCGGTTATTCGCAAAAAATAGCGTTCACACAGGTCATCAAAACTTTTTACTCCTGCAAAATGCTCATCAATAATTTCGGGCAAGAAAAGGCAATTTATTATATTCAGATCTTGATTTTCGGATTTGTATTCGTGGGCGGTATTGTAATCTACAATAAAATAATCGCCCGCTGATAATAATCCCGAAACTTTATCACCTAATCGGTGCTGCGCTTCGCCGGAAAATATATATGCGATTTCCAGATAGTCATGATAGTGGCGCACTGTATAACTCTCGTTTTTTAACTGCATTACCCGTACCATTCCGTTAAAATTTTTGGGTAGCGTAATAGGCAATAAAATCACACCCTATTTGGTTAAAAATCGGTATGAATTTATTGTAACAGATTAAATACAACACTGTCAAGAATGTTATTCAAAGTTATTCAAAATATTAAACTGAAATGTGCGCTTTTGATATTTATGAAATTCATAAAAACCTTGCAAAAAACAAGGGAATATTGTAAACTTATATTGTATTAAAGACCTTTCTGGTCAAAAAGGAGAGAAAGATGAAAAAGATATTTGCATTTTACACAAAAACTTCACTTATATTGCGTATACTTGTCGGTCTTATAATCGGCGTATGTCTTGGCCTTTGGGTGCCGCAGGCAGGATTTATTTCTGTTTTCGGAAATATCTTTGTTGGCGCACTTAAAGCAATTGCTCCTATTCTTGTTTTCGTTCTTGTAATTGCTTCACTTGCTAAAGCAGGAAAGGGAATAGGCAAGCGCTTTAGAACGGTTATTGTTCTTTATTTGGTCAGCACATTTCTTGCTGCAGTCGTTGCGGTGGTAGGTAGTTATCTTTTCCCCGTAACCATACCGCTCAGTAATGCTGCTGAAAATACCGCTCCTTCTGGTTTGGGCGAAGTTTTTACAAACTTCCTTAATAATATGGTTATGAATCCGGTAAGTGCCATAACACAGGCGAACTACATCGGTATCCTTGTTTGGGCTATATTTATCGGTCTTGCGCTTCGTATGACCGCAAGTGATAGAACTAAAGAAATATTTACCGATATTTCTGATGCCGTTTCAAAAGTGGTTGGCTGGATAATTCAAATCGCTCCCTTTGGTATTATGGGATTGGTTTTTTCCTCTATAAACGAATACGGTATCGAAATTTTCACCGACTATGGAAAGGTCCTTCTTCTGCTTGTGGGATGTATGCTTGCTGTAGCATTTATAGTTGATCCGCTTGTTGTAGCACTTACACTCCGCAGAAATCCCTATCCACTTGTTTTCCGTTGTTTTAAGGAATCGGGTGTTACCGCCTTCTTCACAAGAAGTTCCGCGGCAAACATACCGGTTAATATGGCACTTTGCGAAAAACTGGGCCTTGATAAGGAACATTATTCTGTTTCGATTCCTTTGGGTGCAACGATAAATATGGACGGTGCCGCCATAACAATTACCGTTATGTCACTTGCCGCCGCATATTCACAGGGAATAGAGGTTAACATATTCATTGCAATACTCCTTAGTTTTGTTGCAACTCTTGGTGCCTGCGGCGCTTCGGGTGTAGCCGGCGGTTCGTTGCTTCTTATTCCAATGGCTTGTTCTCTTCTGGGAGTGGGACAGGATGTTGCTATGCAGGTAGTTGCGGTTGGATTTATAATAGGCGTTGTTCAGGATTCTCTTGAAACCGCTATAAATTCTTCCGGTGATGTTTTGTTCTGTGCTACAGCAGAGTTCCTTGAGTGGAAAAAGCAGGGCAAAGAAATAAAATTTTGATAGAATAAAACCGCTCTTACGCACAACTGCGTAAGAGCGGTTTTTAATAACTAGTTTGATTTTTTCATCAGATAAGTACCAAGCATTGCCATCACTCCGAAAATCAGGTATCCTATCGAATAGACAAATAAACTAAATTCAATCTGCAACATTGAAATCCAGAAAAAAAGCGGAAAGAAGAGCGCTGTAACAATGGGCGCCCACCATAATTTGGGAATATCAGTTCCCGAAATACCGCCAACCACACAGGAGACCAGTGGATTTATTATATAGAATAATATCATACATAATAACATTCCCGATTTACCTGCTACATTATTTATGATGATCGGAAAAACAAGCATAGATGTAAGAATTAAAGATATTATGATAATTATTTTGTTTTTCAGTTTCATTTTTGTTTCCTTTCTGGTTTAACCCAGTAAAACATCGGTTACAAGCATAACACAGAAACCTACGAGTAACGCAAATGTAGCACCGCGTTCATTTCCGTGTGCGTGTGTTTCGGGAATCATTTCATCGCTTATTACATAGAGCATCGTGCCGCCTGCAAAGGCGAGGGCGAAGGGCAGTATAGCAGATGTGATGCTAACCCCAAAATATCCGATCAATGTGCCGATAACTTCGACAAACCCTGTTACCATAGCGCATAAGAAGGTTTTGCGTGGTGAGACACCCGCCGAAAGCATAGGACCGATAATAACCATACCTTCGGGAATATTTTGCAAAGCGATACCACCCGCAATTACCAATGCCTGCGTGGTATTGTTTGAGCCAAACCCTACACCTGCTGCAATTCCTTCCGGCAGATTGTGTATTGCAATAGCCAACACAAATAAAAGCACTTTATTTAGGTTTGCAGTGTGATGTGTTTCGGTGTCGGCACCGATAAGACTGTGCAGATGGGGAACAAGTTTATCAATAATATTAAGAAAAACGGCACCGGTAAAAATACCTGCAACAGTAATGATAAGTCCGAACCTGCCGCCGTATTCAACAGAGGGTATTACTAATCCCAATATAGCAGCGGCTAACATAACACCTGCTGCGAACGATAAAACAATGTCGGAAAAGCGGTGGGATAATTTTTTGAAGATAAAACCGATAAGAGAGCCGATAATAGTAGCGCCGCCCACGCCTAACGCCGTTAACAAAACAAGTTGCATAAAAACTCCTACAAAAAATATTTTATGCAAATATTATAACATG
>JAZOBW010000161.1:0-1578 GCA_045596185.1 Acutalibacteraceae bacterium
CTTTACAGCATTTTCATACAGAAACTTTCCTGTTTTTTCATATACTGCATCGATTTCAAGATTATGTTCACCGTATTTTTCTACCAAGGAGTCAATATCGGTATCATCGTCATTGATTCCATATCTGGAAGCAAGAACTGACTTTTGTGCATTTGTATCGTCAGCAGTGACCGACTTTTTTTCTGCATCAAGTATCGCATAACATACCATATGCCTTGCCATTTCAGGCTTAACATACTTTTCCATAGCATTCGATTTGAAACTTTCGACAGATTCGCCCTGCATATTCAGATACTTGGAAAGTGAGATGCCGTAATAACTGTAACAAATATCATTGTTCTGCGTATAATAGGCGTCACAGATATATGCTGCATCGTCGATAGGATAATCCTTCACTCTGGCGTTGGAAACCGCCTTATCGATAAGATACTCATACGAAGCACGGCGGTTAAGATCCTCCTTATACTCTTTAGGAGTGTCAAAACCCAGTTCGCGGTAGCAATCCTCTATCGACATAGGTTCATCAGTCTGAATATAGTTTACCTTAACGGTGAATACAACCGCCTGACCTGCAAGGTCGGTACTGCCGTAATCTTCTGGGAAGGTAAGGTTAAGTTCTACAGTATCGCCCACATTAACACCTATAAGGCCCGATTCGAAGCCGTCAATAAAACTTCCCGAACCGATTTCCAGAGCGGCATCGGCAGCTGTTCCACCCTCAAATGCTACTCCGTCCTTTTTGCCTATATAATCGATATTGACAATATCGCCGTCGGCTACAGTTCCCTCTATTTTTTTGACATACAGGGTCTTGGTATCGGCGTCCTCTACACGAATCGCTTCATAATATTCAAGATATTCTTCACTATCGGTATCAAGTTCTAATTCCTTATACTTACCAAGGGATATATAATCCTCCATATCTACCTTGTTATAAAGTACGCGCTCCTCCCGTTCAGCACAGCCCGACATACAAAGCACCAATACTAAGACGACTATTACAGAAATAATTCTTTTCATATTTAGCATCCTTTAATCTTTAAGTTCGCCCTTGGAAGCGGCTTTCAGATAAGCATCGATAAATCCGTCAATCTCACCGTCCATAACGGCATTGATATTACCGGATTCAAAACCGGTGCGGTGATCCTTTGCCATTGTGTAGGGCATAAATACATACGAGCGTATCTGCGAACCCCAGGCTATTTCCTTTTGAACGCCCTTGATGTCCTCTATCTTTTCAAGGTGCTCCCTCTCCTTTATTTCAAGAAGTTTTGATTTGAGCATCTTCATAGCCTGATCACGGTTCTGGAACTGGCTTCGCTCGTTCTGACAGGCAACAACTATTCCTGTAGGAATATGCGTAAGTCTTACTGCCGACGAGGTTTTATTTATGTGCTGACCACCGGCACCCGATGAACGGAACACATCCATCTTTATATCCTCTTCACGAATCTCTATTTCTATATCGTCGCTGATTTCGGGCATAACCTCAAGCGAAGCAAAGGAGGTATGTCTTCTTCCCGAAGAGTCGAACGGCGATACGCGGACAAGACGGTGAACACCCGATTCACTCTTAAG
>JAZOBW010000162.1:0-2779 GCA_045596185.1 Acutalibacteraceae bacterium
GACGGTGTTATATATCACGGGAATATGTTGCTTGACGGTGTAAAGGAGTTTGTTGACTGGCTTTACAAAGAAGATAAGAAATTTCTGTTTCTTACTAACTCCAGTAAACTTTCACCTAAAGAATTACAGCAAAAACTTGCCAAGATGGGTCTTGATGTAGGTGAGGAACATTTTTATACCAGTGCTCTTGCAACTGCAAAATTCCTTAAAAGTCAACAGCCGGAATGCAGTGCTTATGTTATTGGCGACCACGGACTTTACAATGCCTTTTATGAGGTGGGTATTACAATCAACGAGATTGACCCTGATTTTGTCGTTGTAGGTGAGACGAACGATTATTGCTATGATCATATCAATAAGGCGATGAATCTTGTAAACAACGGTGCAAGACTAATTGCAACAAACTACGATATGACCTGTCCCGTTGAAAACGGAATGGCACCTGCGTGTCGTGCCTTTGTGGCGCCGATAGAGGCAACCACCGGCAAGAATGCTTATTATGTTGGTAAACCGAATCCTCTTATGATGCGTACAGGCCTTAAAATATTGGGAGTTCATTCTTTCGAGGCCGTTATGGTGGGCGACAGAATGGATACCGATATAATTGCCGGAATCGAGACTGGTCTTGAAACCGCACTCGTTCTTTCAGGCGTTTCTTCAAGAGATACCGTAAAACAGTTCCCGTACCGTCCCGGATACATTCTTAACAATGTAGGCGATATTCCTAACAACTGATAATAAAACCGCAGCTTCACTTTGAAAAGCTGCGGTTTTACTTATTTCAGCGAACAATATCCGAAGAATCCTTGTTGGGCTTTGTTTCGGGTATTTTTTTATCGGTAAAAGTATAGGTGTTTTTGCTGTTGTTTTGTGTGGTAAGTTTTATCGAAACCGTATTTTCAGAGCATATATAACCTGCCGGTACCGACTGTATTATCTGATAATCGCCGTATGTAAGGCCTTCTTTGGATACAATACCTGAAGAATTAGTGGTGCCAAGCGATGTTACAGAACCGGTTTTCATATTTTTAAGTGAAATTTCAACGCCGCTCAGCGGGGATCCGTTATCGTCCTTTACGCCAACCTCCAGTGCGGCGGCAAAGCGGATATTGGAGGGGGTAGTAATTACTGCGAGGGGCCACTGTGGATCGGGACCGCAACTCATACGCTCAATAGCACAAAATTCGGGACCGTTTTCGTTGCCCACATGGGTGACCCAGTGATAGCCGTTTTTGTATCCTGCATATAGGCATACATGTGTGCAGTGGTTGTTGCGATTGTAAAAATCGGTAAGACATATTATCGAGCCGATGGGTATTTCGCGTTCGGGTGTAAATTTAATATAATTGCCCGAACTGGATGCGCTGAAACCTATCTTTTGGGAATATCCCGATTGCATCCATTGCTGTGCGGCAATATACCAACTGTTAGCATCATAAGAACGTTCGGGTCTTTGTAGTGATGATGTGTCGATTCCGGCAACGTGGGGAAGGTAATTGAAGTATACATACGTTACATACGATGCACATACAAGACCGCCGCGTTCAAATCTTGCAATATTCGGAAGCCCCTGCTCGGTCGTTTCATATCCGCTGCAACCGCCGCCGTATCCGATATTGGAAAGCCAACCTTTTGCGCGCTTTTGGGAAGCAAGAATGTATACCCACATAAGCCCGTCCGAACGGTGTTTATTGATATTGTATCCGGTATACACCATAGCATCAAGGAAAACATTGTTATCGGGATCGGTGTTAGTATTAAAATTAAAGTTTGTGTTTACAGAGGGTGCAGGTGGCGTGGGGGTGGAAATAACGGGGGCTGCCGGTTTTGGCACTTCAGAGGATACTGTACTTTCGGTAGGCGGTTCCTGCTGTGAAACGGTGGGTTCTGAAACCACAGGCTCGGGAACCGATTCACAGAAAGAGGAATTGTTGCTCAAATAATCATCTGTGGAAGTTATAGAAGGTGCCGAAAGAATGCTTGATACAAGTATTGCGGCGGCAACCGCTGCAGCAATTGCCGAAAGAATAACCGCTGATGAGATCTTATGCTTTTTGATAAATGATGCAACGGTGCCAAACGCCGCAGATATTTTTTCCTTAAACATAACATTTCTCCTAATAATTTATTCAACTCAATGATTGTATTACAAAAGGAAATAAATGTCAATAAGCAAAAATGCCCCAAATTCGGCAGAATTCGGGGCATTTTTTGTTCATACTATTCTATTTGTAGGACAGCCTTCAAGGAAGGCTTTAATATTGTTATATACTATATCAAGCAGCCGTTTTCTGGTCGCAACGGGTGCCCACGAGGTGTGAGGTGTTATAATAATATTTTTTGCGTTCAGCAGAACACAGTCTTCGCTCATCGGCTCGGTTTGTAAAACATCTATTGCGGCTCCGCAAAGTTTACCGCTTTCAAGGGCTTCAAAAAGAGCCTCCTCATTTACAACACCGCCACGGGCAGTATTGATAAAATATGCACCGTTTTTCATTTTAGAAAAGGTATCATGGTTAAATATTTCGCGGCTTTGTTCGTTAAGGGGACAGTGGGCGGTGATTATATCACTTCTTTTGAGCAGTTCTTCAAAAGATACATACTGTGCTTTGTTGTCCCGAACTGTTCTGGTGTATATAATCGGTATCATATTAAAGGCTTTTGCAATTCGCTCAACCTGTCTGCCGATACTTCCATAACCCACAATGCCGATTGTTTTTCCTGCAATTTCATCTGTAGGACAACACAACATTGAAAAGGTGGGGGAGTTTATCCAGCC
>JAZOBW010000163.1:0-12412 GCA_045596185.1 Acutalibacteraceae bacterium
GCAAATTCTTGCCGCTGACAATGGCACCTGCAAGGATTTCAAGCACACCCTTGAGTCTGGGCGGAAGCACTGCAAGACCCATAACCTCGATAAGACCGATGTTTTCCTTCTTTATATGGTGAAGTTCTGCGTGGGGATGGAAAACGCCCATCGGATGCTCGTCGCTGGTGATGTTATTGCGCAGGACAAGATCCAGTTCAAAGAACTCTCCGTTTTTACGAGCGATAGGTGTTATGGTATTGTGGGGTTCGCCGTCGGTAAAAGCGTAAACACCTACGCTCTCGTCGCTGTATGCACGCCACGCTGATAGTATGCGCTCTGCCAGTGCAATTATGCGGTCGGTATCCTTGCCCGAAAGACGCAGTACCGACATCGGCCACTTAACGATACCGGCGTTTATATCCTCAAATCCATCGAAGGAGACGGTGTGTTCTACCGGTGCCTTTGCCATAGCAAAGGTATAGTGTCCACCCTGAAAATGGTCGTGGCTGAGAATGGAACCGCCAACTATCGGCAGATCGGCATTAGACCCTACAAAATAGTGGGGGAACAGTTTAACAAAATCAAACAGTTTTACGAATGTTGCAGGATTTATCGCCATGGGTGTGTGATTGGAGTTAAACACAATGCAGTGCTCGTTATAGTAAACATAGGGCGAATACTGGAAACACCAATCGCTGTCGTTAATGGTCACGGGAATAACTCGGTGGTTCTGTCTTGCGGGGAAATTCATTCTTCCGGCGTATCCCTCGCACTCTTTGCATAAAAGGCATTTCGGATAGCCCGACTGCGGCGCGCTCTTTGCAGCGGCAATAGCCTTGGGGTCCTTTTCGGGTTTGGAAAGGTTTATCGTTATATCAAGGGTGCCGTATTCGGTTTCGGCAGTCCACTTCATATCCTTGGCTATACGGTAGCGGCGTATGTAGTCGCTGTTGCAACTGAGATTATAATAGTAGTCGGTTGCCTCTTTGGGAGAGGACTCATACAGTTTGTAGAACTTCTCGGTAACCTCGGAAGGACGGGGCATCATAGCGCCCATCAGTTTGGTATCAAAAAGTTCACGGGCGGTGATATTATCATCGATAATACCCTGCGAAACTGCAAAATCAAGAAGTTCCGTAAGGGTTGATTCAAGATTTACATCATCAAACTGTTCATTGCAGTCGAAACTGTCAAGACCGAGGATCTCCAGCAAACGGTTAGTTACATATATTTCATCGCGCTCGGAAAAAAGTTCCGCCTTTTTGCCATAACAAATAAGTTTTCTAATAGCGGTGTCTATCATAATATGACCTCCTGATGATTACTGAATAACGGGTGTGCAGTTGTGTTTGTCGGCGATGCATACCCAGGAATTACCCGCACTTACCGTGATGGGATTGCCATCTGTATCGGTAAACTTGAGCGGAGCATCTGCGTTTCCCTTCGACCACTTGATAAAGGTGTAGGTGCCGTTGGTGATGTAGTAGCCGTCGCCGCTTACAAGGTCAACCTTGCGGTGTTTGCCGTCGGAATAGTCAGAGATAGAGGTAAGAAGGACAAAAACATTCTTAACCTCGGTAGATTCTTTGGTCACATAGTCTTTTACAACATTTCCGCCGAAAAGCCTTGTGTAAAGACCGGTGCTTTCGCTGTATGTAAATCCTGTTTTGTAGCTTGTGGAGAAGGGTATGCTTACCGATGTGCATACGCCGCCGTCAAGTGTTACGGTCTCGCCCTCGTCGGCGAAGGTTTGCCACGCTTTTGGCGAAGAAAGTGTGGTGTTGAAACCTTCCTTTTTGATACCTGCGGCAAGTGTATCGCCGAAGGTATAAAGGGTATGCTCGGAAGAAAGACCGTTGGAAATCCTCTTGGCGTAACGGTTGGAATCGATATCGATGTCCTCGATGTGTTTAAGGTGAGGTCCGCAATAGGTGTCGTCCTGACCGCGATGGATATATACGGCATCGTGGCCCATAGCAAGGTCAACATACGCGTATCTTGCCGAACGGACAGAACCTATCTGACCTACACTTTCAAGATCCTGATATACCGCCATCAGACGGGTGATACCGCCCTCAACCTCAGTCTCGTATACGATGTCGGCCTTGTTAACGCCGGTCTGTACAGCCTGTGCAGTTTTAAGGTTGTTTATCATAATTGCTACCGGTCGGTTCGATGCGGTCTGCTCGGTGCAGTTCATAAGACCGGTCAGCGGATTTGTAAACATCTCCTGCTGGGTGATGCTTTCGTTATCATCGGTAGCTTCGGGAACCGAAGTAGGTGCTTCAGGCTGGGTACAGCCAACAAGAAGAAGCATAAGAATGCAGAGTGCTGTTGCAAGTATTTTTTTAATCATAGTCAATGTCCCCCAAGGAAAAAATTACAGTATATATTATAATATCTATTCGGTATTATTGCAAGTATAAAAGACTAATTTTTACTGTATAAAAATATCCAAAATAATACAACATTTTTATATTGTGTATTTTGAAAATTTGTTGTATAATGACTATGTATATGTGAAAGGAGGAAACAGAATGGGCGAAGTAATATATCTTGACAACAGCGCAACAACTATGCCCTGTGAGGCGGCGATAGACGCCTGCAACAATGCCCTGCACAAACTGTGGGGTAATCCATCCTCCTTGCACAGACTGGGTGTAGAATCCGAAATGGCGGTCAGCGATGCCCGAAACGCGGTGGCAAAAATGCTCTGCTGCCGTGAGGACGAGGTGTACTTTACCTCCTGCGGAACCGAATCAAACAACACCGCTCTTCTGTGTGGCGCAAGAGCGAGAAAAAAACGCGGCAACAAAATTGTTACCACCGCACTTGAGCATCCGTCGGTACTGGAAACACTCAAAACGCTTGAGGACGACGGGTTTGAAATAGTAAAAATAATGCCTGATCGTCACGGAAACATCTCTGCCCGGTCGATAGAAGACGCCATAGATAAAAACACCGTGCTTATAAGCATAATGCTGGTAAACAATGAAACGGGCGCTATATTCCCTGTCGAGGCCGCCAAAAGAGCGGTTAAAAGATGTGAAAGTCCGGCGCTTATCCACTGCGATGCGGTACAAGGGTTCGGAAAAATTCCTATAGATGTAAACAAACTGGGTGTGGATATGCTGTCACTAAGCGGTCACAAAATACACGCCCCCAAAGGTATAGGGGCGCTCTATATCCGCAAAGGGATAGCACTTAAACCCTTTATGAACGGCGGCGGTCAGGAAAGGGGTATGCGTTCGGGTACCGAGTCGGTGCCGCTTATCTGCGCCCTGCACGGTGCGATAGATTCCCTTTCAAACATAAAAATACAACTTGAAAAAATGGCACAGTTGCGTGATTTTGCAGCCAAGACTCTGCTTGAAACCGGCATTGTTTCGATAAATTCGCCCGATAACGCCCTGCCGTATATACTCAACATTTCGGTCAAAGGCTACCGCTCTGAAACTCTTTTGCACTTTCTTGAAAGCCATAATGTGTTTGTTTCTTCGGGAAGTGCCTGTGCAAAGGGTGTAGGCAGTTATGTACTGGCGGCTCAGGGTCTTTCCCGTGCCGATACCGACAGTGCGTTGCGCATCAGTTTTTCGCGCTACAACACGCAGAAGGATATCTTCGCCCTAAGAGATGTTCTGGTAAGGGCGAGCGAAAAGATAAGAAGGTCTGATATATGAAGGAAGTTATACTTATAAAAGACGGCGAACTGGCACTTAAAGGTCTTAACCGCCGTAGTTTTGAAGATAAAATGATAGGTTCTTTGCGCAGAAGACTGCGCGACCTTGGCGAGTGCAGAATTTTCACCGCACAGTCCACAATATATATCGAACCCTCTTCGGAAGATTTCGATTTCGAGCAGGCACTTGAGCGTGTATCCTGCGTGTTCGGCATAGCCGCATTCAGCAGGGCGTGTGTATGTGAAAAAACGGTGGAGGATATACTGCAAAAGGCGCCGATATACCTTGCCGATACTATGAGAGGCATCAAGACCTTCAAGGTAGAGGCAAAGCGCTCGGATAAGTCTTTTCCGCTTAAATCCCCTGAACTTTGCAGAGAGGTTGGAGCCGCAATACTTTCTGCCTTCCCTTATCTGCGTGTAGATGTTCACAATCCCGATGAGGTTGTAACGGTGGAGGTACGCGATTACGCTGCCTATATCCGCGCAGGACAAATAAAGGGCGCAGGCGGTCTGCCCACGGGAACTGCAGGCAGAGCGGCAGTCCTTATTTCTGGCGGAATTGACAGCCCCGTTGCCGCCTGGATGATGGCAAAAAGGGGTCTTGTTCTCAACGCCATTCACTTTGCAAGTCCGCCATATACAAGCGTTCGCGCCGAAATGAAGGTAAAAACACTGCTTTCGAAGGTTGCCCGTTACAGCGGCACCATAAAACTTGCCATCGTTCCGTTTACTGAAATTCAGGAAAAAATAGGCGAGTATTGTAATGAAGATTATTTCACTCTTATAATGCGCCGTATTATGATGCGCATAGCACAGCGTATAGCCGAGAGCGACGAATGTCTTGCCCTTATCACGGGCGAATCGCTCGGTCAGGTCGCAAGTCAGACACTCCACGCCCTTGCCGCCACCGACGAGGTGGTCACGATGCCGGTGATGCGCCCCCTTATAGGTATGGACAAGGAGGAGATCGTTCGCATTTCAAAACGGATAGATGCGTTTGAAACCTCTATTCTCCCTTACGAAGACTGCTGTACCGTATTCACACCACGGCATCCCCACACCAAACCCAAAAAGGGACAGTGCGCCGAGGCCGAGAGTGTTTACGATTTCAGCGAACTTATTGAACAGGCGATTGCCGATACACAGTATTTCTATATAGACTAACATAAAGAAAGGCGGGTTGTAAATGGAGGCGTTTGCACAAAAAATTTCAAGAGCATTCAAAAGAGTTACAACCTGCCTGTTTCCCACCAAAAAGGACACCGTTTTACAGATAATCGTTAAAATGCTCTATCTGGTGCTTATACTTGCGATAGCCATCTCGGTCTGTTTTGTTGCCGACTATTTCACCGTAGGCGCCACACAACGGCGAATAGTTTCGCAGTCACGCAAACTGTGGTACAACAGCGATAAAACCTACGGCGCCAGAGTAGAGGAACAAATGGCCGTGAATGCCGATTATGTCGGCTGGTTGCAGGTTGGCAATCTGGTCGACAACCCCGTCTATCAGGCAGCGGATAATAAGTTTTACCGCACACATAATTCGCTGTGCGAGGAAAGCGATTACGGTGCCTTGTATTTCGACTGCACCGACGAAACATCAGGAAATGATAAGAATATAACAATTTACGGGAATAATGTGAAAGACGGTTCTATGTTCGGTTCGCTTTCACGGCTCAGAAACGTTTCCACCTTTTCAAGCAACGGCTTTATTTCACTGTCAACGCTCGAAAAGAGCGAACACTATGCGATAGTTTCGGTTATGCTTGTGACCTCCGATGCCGAGGACGACAACGGTGCGCCCTTCGACTGGCGCCGAACCGAATTTCCCAGCATTTATGAATTTGGTCTCTGGCGAGATGAGGCTTTGGCACGAAGTATTATATACACGGGTGTAGGGCTTGATTTTTCCGATAAAATACTTACTTTGGTGACCGATGCCGATGACTTCGACGGTGCAAAACTGGTCGTTATGGCAAAAAAACTTGACAACAACGAAAACGCCTCAATAAAATCTGATAAAATAAGAAAAAATCAGGATGTTCGCTACCCTAAAATCTGGTATGATAAAAGAAAACTTGATTATCCCTTCTAAAATAACCGCCGCGTTGCGGCAGAACGGAGAAAAATATGCTTCAGAATATCAAGGTTGATGTACTGTACTACCGAACCGCCACCGATTTTGAGATGGAATTCAATCTGGGCGGATGTTGCAGAATGAGGACATTCACCGACAAGACCGACAGCCGAAAGGGTCTTGTGAGTATGCTCGCCCGTGCGGTATCTCGCAGTCGCGTTATTATAATAAGCGGTCCGCTGTTTGGTGATAAAGGGCTTATAAACACCGTTGCAACGGCGGTGGGAAGAACCCTTGTTGCTGCCGATAATGAGGCTTTCGGTATATTGTGCGATGAAAAGATAGAGATTATAGACGGCTCTATGCCGTTGGTGACCACCGAGGGATTTTTCGGTGGCTGCATACTCGAAAGCGGTCCGCAGACCATTGTTCTTCTGACCGAAAACAAATCGATACGCAAGAATATAATGAAGCACCTTATCCATCCGTATATAACCGAAATAAGTTACAGCACTGTGCACGAGGACGAGCATTACGAGGCAAAACCCGCCTTCACGCCCCCCATGGTCGAGGTTGGTACCGAGCAGGAGACCGAGGTTGCCCCCGACAAGACCCCTGCAGAGATTTCTGAAGAAATGCAGGAAACTGCCGAGGAAGGTAATGCCATGGCAGATATCTCCGCCGAAAATACCGCAGTTGCCGATGTAAAAGAAATAGAGTTTGATTTTGAAGATAAAGCAGCCGAAGACGATGCTGAGCGGAAAAATACAAAAAAAGAAAAGGACCTTATACAGGAAGAACCTGAAGATCCTTTTGAAAAATTCGGCGGCGAAACCCCGAAGGAGAGAAACGGCAGTTCAGTAAATGTTATAATCATTCTTATGGTCGTTTTTCTGCTTCTGGTAATAGGCGTTATCGCCTATCTGTTGGTGGTTGTGCCGATTATGGAAGGTATAGATATCTCCACCTATATCCGTTCGCTTTTTCTGAGTAACGGCACCTGAACAGTGCCTTTATGTTGCCGCCATCTTCATAACAAGTGAAGTGGGAAGAATTTTTGCAACAAAACGGTAGAACTTGTAGAACACCCTGTCGGTGTATACGGCTCTGCCGTTTTTTGATGCCTTCAACGACCGCCGTGCTATTGACGGAGGACTTACTCTCGGCAGACGGTCAAATGCACCGCTTGTACCTTTGCTGATACCTGCAACACCCAGAAACTCGGTTTCCATCGGGCCGGGACAAACGGCAAGGACATTTATCTTTCGGGGTTTCAGTTCACTGCGAAGCGCACGGGAAAGGCTCATAACATACGCCTTTGTAGAGCAATAGACCGCCATTCGTGTGTTTGGCGCGAAGGAGGCTATCGAACAGGAATTTATTATCTCGGCGCCACTGTTCATAAAGGGCAAACAGATTGCCGTAACAACGGTCAGTGCTTCACAGTTAAGGCGCACCATTCCGCCATTATCGCCGACTGAAATATCAGCAAACAGACCGTGTTTACCGAAACCGGCGTTATTTATAAGAAGTGCAATTTCGGCATCTTCTCGGAGAAGCATATCCGAAAGCGACGAAAGGGCTTCGGCATCGGTGATATCAAGCGGCACAGGGCGTATCTTATCCGATATATTCTGCTTTAATTCTTCAAGCCGCTGTGCCCTTCTGGCCATTACCCATATTTCATCAAGTTCGGGACGGCTTTCAAGCACCGCTTTAACATATTCGCTTCCAAGACCCGATGATGCACCGGTTATAATTGCTATTTTCATAAAAAATCAACCCCGTGTACTGTTTTAATTTATATGTATAATTATACATTAAAGCGGTGGAAATTCAAGAGAAGTTTTTTCTTGACAAACAAAGTGGGTTGTGTTAAAATAGTCAAGCCGCATATTGTGGGCTGTTAAGTTGCGCTCTTTTTCAGGGTGTGCGCCCATTGTAGCGAGACTGTAAAATATCAGGCAGGTGTAAAGAAATGTACGCAATTATCGAGACCGGCGGAAAGCAGTACCGTGTTCAGAACGGCGATGTTATATACATCGAAAAACTCAACGCCGAAGTAGACGAGGAAATCACCTTCGATAAGGTTGTTGCTGTAAGCAACAGAACCCTCAAGGTTGGCAAACCTTATGTTAAGGATGCTTTCGTCAAGGGCACTGTTCTCAAGAACGGCAAGGGCAAGAAGATTACCGTCTTCACCTACAAACCGAAGAAGAGCAGTTCACGCAAGATGGGCCACAGACAGCCCTACACTAAGGTACAGATTACCGAAATCGGTTGATTATGACCACTGCAACGCTTTTGACCGATGAAAACGGCCTTTACGGCTTCGAGGTCTCGGGACACAGCACACAAAACTGTGACGACCTCACGGGAAAGTTGGTTTGCGCCTTTATTTCTTCCGCCGTTTATATGGCGGCAAACACCGTTACCGAAATAATCGGCGACGATTGCAAAATAGAGTGTGAAGATGGATATATGCGGCTGGAAGTCGCAACCCCCGATAAGCGCACAAAAACGGTGCTTGAAGGGCTTAAACTCCACCTTACGGAACTTTCCGTACAGTATCCTGAACAAATTAAAATTATCACGGAGGTGTAGATTCACTATGTTGAAGTTAAACATTCAGTTGTTCGCTCATAAAAAAGGTATGGGTTCCACCAAGAACGGCCGCGACAGCGAGGCAAAACGCCTTGGCGTTAAGCGTGCAGACGGTCAGTTTGTTCTTGCAGGCAACATCCTTGTTCGCCAGAGAGGAACACACATTCACGCAGGCAAAAATGTAGGCCGCGGTTCTGACGATACCCTCTTTGCCCTTATCGACGGTAAGGTCAAGTTTGAGCGCGTAGGAAGAGACCGCAAACAGGTCAGCATCTACGCTGTCGAGCAGTAAAATGTGTTAAATTAAAGGCGGCATCTGCATAGAAGCCGCCTTTTTTTATTCTTTAAGGAGGATCTTTATGAAGATATGTCATGTTTGTGCCGCAGAATGTGCGGACGATGCAGAACTTTGCCCGATTTGCGGTGCGCAACTAGACCGCGAAGCAGCGCAGGAAGATGCGGCTGTTGTTATAGAAAAGCCCTGCTTTGCCGTATCGGTCGAAGATGTTGTAACAGCCGAAATATATAAAGATATGTTAAAGGAAAATGACATTCCCTTCACCTGCGGCGAGGAGGATGTAGTGCGCGTACTGTTCGGCGGTGCTATGGCGGCTGTTGAGATATATGTCGATGAAAAGGACCTTGAAAAAGCAAAGGAACTTTACGAAAATTTGCTGGAAAGCGAACCTTTTTTCGATGAAGAATTTGAAGATGATTACGAAGAGGAAGAATAATGTTTGTAGATATCGCTAATATTCACCTTAAAGCGGGTGCAGGCGGAAACGGTGCAGTCTCTTTCCACAGGGAAAAGTATGTTGCCGCAGGCGGACCTGACGGCGGTGACGGCGGCAGGGGCGGCAGTATCGTTTTCAAGGTTGATGACAACCTTTCCACCCTTGCAGACTTTCGTTATAAAAGAAAATACTGTGCCGAAAACGGACAAAACGGTGGTGCCTCCCGTTGTACGGGTAAAAGTGCGCCCGATCTGGTTGTTTCGGTACCACGCGGAACCCTTATCAGAGATGCCGAAACGGGCAGAATAATCGCCGACCTTTCGGATAATGAAAAGGTAGTGGTTGCCAAAGGCGGCAACGGCGGCTGGGGCAATATGCACTTTGCTACACCTACCCGTCAGGTTCCCAGATTTGCCAAAAACGGTACTCCGGGCGAGGAACTAGATGTTACACTGGAACTTAAACTTCTTGCCGATGTGGGATTGCTGGGCTTTCCGAATGTCGGAAAATCCACCCTTATATCAGTAGTGAGCGAGGCAAAGCCGAAGATAGCAAATTATCATTTCACCACCCTGACACCCGTTCTGGGCGTTGTTCGTATGGGCGAAGGCAGTTCCTTTGTTATGGCGGATATCCCCGGCCTTATTGAGGGCGCAGGCGAGGGTGTAGGACTTGGCCACGAGTTTTTACGCCATGTTGAGCGCTGCCGACTGCTGCTTCATGTTATTGATGTTTCGGGCAGCGAGGGCAGGGACCCGATAGAGGATTTTGAAAAGATAAATCACGAACTTTCCGTTTTCAGCGAAGATCTGGCACAGCGCCCCCAGATAGTTGTAGGCAACAAATGCGACCTTGTAGAAGACGAACGGATAGAGGAGTTGCGCGCCTATTTCGAAGAACGCGGATATAAATTTTTCCCCGTTATGGCGGCCATCGCCTACGGCACGGCAGAACTTATAAACTGCGTTGCCGCAACGCTTGATACACTTCCCGAAATCAAGCGGTACGAGCCAGAACCCAAACCTGTTGAAGACTTCACCGTTAAGGCGGGACGCACATTCAACATCAGATCGTGTGACGGTGTATTCTTTGTGGAAGATGCGCCGTGGCTTGTAAATATTATGAATACTATCGACCCCGATGATTATGAATCACTTCAGTATTTTGAGCGTGTACTGCGCTCCAGCGGTATTATCGATGCCCTTGTCGCCGCAGGCGTCCAGGAGGGCGATACCGTAAGTGTTTATGATGTCGAGTTCGATTATGTACCGTAAGTAGTGAAAAAGTTTCTCTCTATCGCCTTTTTCCAAAAGGCGAAGCGTGAGATGTACAGTAAGGCTGTCGCCTTACAAAAACAAGCGCAAGAAAGGTGGTAAAAGGCGACGAGCGAAACCGTAACGGGTTCGACTCTCGTCAGCCTATGGATAATATAAAAATGTTAAGTCCGTCGGTACTCGCCTTTGTCGGTGATGCCGTTTACGGGTTGTATGTAAGGACAGCGCTGTCAAGCGTAAACCGCCCTTCGGGTGAATTGCACAGTATTTCGGTGAAGTTTGTAAACGCCACTGCTCAGGCAAAAGCGTTTACACTTATAGAGGATATGCTTTCAGAGGAGGAAATCGCCATCTTCAAGCGTGGCAGAAACTTCCACACCTCTACAACGCCGAAGAATTCAAGTTCGGGCGAGTACCACACCGCAACCGGGCTTGAAACCCTTTTCGGCTATCTGTATCTTTCGGGCAGAAACGACCGTGCACAGCAACTTTTTGATGTAATATGGGAAAACGGCAAATGAAAGGTATTTTCAAAATGCCGATTACTTTATAAAAAAACCACCCAAAAAAGAATTTTACGGTTCTTCTTTGGGTGGTATCTTTTTGTATGAAGCGAAGCGCATTTTCCGCCTACTGATGTGGCGAATGTGCTGCCGAAAAGGTTTTAATATTTAGTTTTCGGTATGCTGCTGAATATATTCGGCAACATCGCCTACGGTTTTAAGACCTTCGATATCCTCGTCGGGAATTTCAATGCCGAATTCGTCTTCAAGTGTCATAAGCATATCCACAACATCAAGACTGTCAGCACCGAGATCATCGGCGATTTTAGTATCGGCAGACATAGTATCAACATCAACATCCAGTTGCTCTGCCAAAAGTTCCATAACCTTTTCAAGTATCATTGGGTAATCCTCCTTTAATGCGGTATAGTATTATTCTATCCGCTCTATATCAAATAATATTAGGAATTTGCGAATTTGTCAATAGATTTTTTCATATTTCTTACTCTTTATGGTAAAAACAGTTGCAAAAAAAGGCATTTTACTTTATAATATGCAGGTGGTGATAAATTATGGCAAATGAAAAAATGGTAAAAGAAATAACCTCTATGAATGAAGACTTCGCAAAATGGTATACCGATGTTTGTATCAAGGCAGAACTTATCGATTATGCCTCGGTTAAAGGCTGTATGATAATCCGTCCCTACGGATATGCCATCTGGGAAAATATCCAGAGCATTATGGATGGCCTTTTCAAGGAAAAAGGTCACGAAAATGTCTATATGCCGATGTTCATTCCCGAAAGTTTGTTGCAGAAGGAAAAGGATCATGTAGAGGGCTTTGCTCCCGAAGTTGCATGGGTAACCCACGGTGGCGAAGAGGAACTTGAGGAAAGGCTGTGTGTAAGACCCACCTCCGAAACCCTTTTCTGCGACCACTTTAAGAATATTGTTCATTCCTACCGCGACCTGCCAAAGCTTTATAACCAGTGGTGCAGTGTGGTGAGATGGGAAAAGACTACCCGCCCGTTCCTGCGCTCACGCGAGTTCTTATGGCAGGAGGGCCACACACTTCACGCAACAGCCGAGGAGGCTAAGGCTGAGACCGAGCAGATGTTAAATGTTTATGCCCGCTTTGCAGAGGAATATCTTGCAATGCCTGTGGTTAAGGGTAAGAAGACCGATAAGGAACGCTTTGCAGGCGCTGAGGCGACCTACACAATAGAGGCGCTTATGCACGATGGTAAGGCGCTTCAAAGCGGTACCTCCCACTTCTTTGGTGATGGCTTCTCCCGCGCGTTCGAGGTGCAGTATACCGATAAGGAAAACAAGCTTGTTCATCCGTTCCAGACCTCTTGGGGCACTACAACCCGTCTTATCGGCGCGGTTATTATGACGCACGGCGACGATAACGGCCTTGTGCTTCCCCCCGCAATAGCTCCCATTCAGACGGTTATTATCCCTATCGCATCTCATAAGGAGGGTGTTGTAGAAAAGGCGACTGAGGTCCAGCAAAGACTTAAATCGGTTTGCCGAGTAAAGCTTGATAATACCGAC
>JAZOBW010000164.1:0-4517 GCA_045596185.1 Acutalibacteraceae bacterium
AGACCGCTTTGGCCTCCGACTTTATAATGTTTAATTGCCATTTGTTTCACTCTCCTATATTGGCTTAGCGAAGCCGTTTTCGGCTTCATACATCACCGGCTGTTATTACATAAGTCCGTCGAAGAACTCGATGGGCTTGGAATCAGCCTTAAGTGTTACGACAGCCTTTTTCCAAGAAGCGGTGTAGCCTTCATAACGGCCCATTCTTCTTGCCTTGCCGCGTACGTTTATGGTGTTTACCTTGGCAACCTTGACCTTAAACAACTTTTCAACTGCATCTGCAATTTCAAGTTTGTTAGCGTCCTTGGCAACCTTGAAGGTGTATTTCTTGTCGGCGATACCCGACATGCTCTTTTCGGTAATTACCGGAGCGATAATGATATCCTGTGCGGCTTTCATTATGCGTACACCTCCTCTAATTTCTCTACAGCACCCTTAACCATTACAAGAGTATCGGCATTGATGATGTCGTAGGTGTTGATTGCGTTTACCTGTGCTGCCTTAGCGCCTGCAATATTTGCAATGCTCTTAACAGCGAAGGGGTTGTTGTTATCAAGAACGATAAGGGTCTTCTTTGCAGCGCCGATTGCCTTAAGGCACTCGACAACTGTCTTGGTCTTATACTCGGTGAGTTCAAGTGCATCGAGTACGATCATATTTCCTGTTGCAACCTTGTCAGAAAGAGCCGACTTAAGAGCAAGTCTGCGAACCTTCTTGTTGAGAGAGTAGGAATAATCTCTCGGCTTGGGTGCATGAACAATACCACCGTGTCTCCACTGGGGTGCTCTGGTCGAACCCTGACGGGCGTGGCCGGTACCCTTCTGTCTCCAGGGCTTTCTGCCGCCGCCGGAAACCTCGGTACGGGTCAAAGTGGATTGTGTGCCCTGACGCTGGTTTGCAAGATAGTTAACAACCGCCATATGCATAACGGCTGCGTTCGGTGTGATACCGAAGATTGCATCGCTGAGAGTAATCTCGCCGACGCTTTTGCCAGTCATATCAACAACTGCTATATTAGGCATAATTCAAAACACTCCTTCCCTTAAGCCTTTACGCTATCGAAAAGAACAACGATGCCGCCCTTGGGGCCGGGAACGGCGCCCTTAACAGCGATAATGTTCTTTTCTGCATCGACCTTAACAACGCTAAGGTTCTGAACGGTTACGCGCTCGTGGCCGAGGTGACCTGCCATCTTCTTGCCCTTAAATACACGGGAGGGGCTGGAGCAGGCACCGAGTGAGCCGCCGTGACGGTGTACAGGACCTGTACCGTGAGACTCCTTAAGGCGGCCGAAGTTCCAGCGCTTGATAGTGCCGGCGTAGCCCTTACCCTTGGAAGTTCCTCTTACGTCAACCGCATCGCCCTCAGCGAAAACGTCTGCCTTAATAATGTCGCCTACGTTGATACCTGCGATGTCTTCAAGACGGAATTCGCGAAGTACCTTCTTGGGAGCAACATCGCCCTTGGCGAAGTGGCCCTTTGCAGGCTTGTTTACCTTAGAAGCCTTAAGGTCGCCGAAGCCAACCTGAATAGCCTCATAACCGTCGTTCTCGATAGTCTTCTTCTGTGCTACTGCGCAGGGACCTGCCTCGATAACAGTAACCGGAACGACATTGCCATTTGCATCAAAAAGTTGGGTCATACCTAACTTCTTGCCAATGATAGCCTTTTTCATTTTGTTTTTCCTCCTTTGGTTATTGGTCAGCGTTTGCTGACTTGACCTGCGCCGTGGTGAGTCGTCTACCTATAATATATATTACAGTTTGATCTCGATCTCAACACCGGCGGGGAGCTCAAGACCGGTCAGAGCCTCAACAGTTTTGTTGGAAGGTCTGATAACGTCGATGAGCCTTTTGTGAGTTCTCATTTCGAACTGCTCACGGCTGTCCTTATACTTATGAACAGCGCGAAGGATTGTAACGATCTCCTTCTCGGTAGGGAGCGGCACGGGGCCGGAAACCCTTGCACCTGTACGTTTAGCGGTTTCCACTATCTTTTCAGCGGACTGGTCTACAAGCGCGTGATCGTAACCCTTGATACGAATTCGAATTTTCTCTTTCACTGCCATGTGAATTTTCGCCTCCTTGATTAGTTGGCGGGCAAAACTTACACCGTGCCGTGTATTTCTTTTCGGCACAATATAAAACCGGCATTGCTGGGGTCACAGACAATTCCGGAACAGCGACTCGCATCGCCGTTGCACAGCGCGGTTCGCAAGTACCGCTTGTGCTTCCAAAGTTCTTTCGCCCGGTTTGAAAATCGGACATACTCCGCAGAAATTTCCCGACTCGAAGGTCGGCCACCTCCTGCATCAACGCATGTTTGCGCCGCAATTTCGCAGCGTACCTAGAGATAATACCATAATAATCGTCTTTTTGCAAGTGTTTTTTTCAAAAAAATTCTTATATTTTTCACGAAGTTTCAAGCATCTCTTTGTGTATATTGCACAAAGATTTTCAAGTCCCCCGAACCTATTGGGGTTGATAAAAAGAAAGAACACAACATCTTGTTTTCAGACACCGATGTTTTCCGATAAATACCGAAAATATATAAAAACAGGCGACCATTGGTCGCCCCTACATTTTATATCCGTCCGCAACGCGGACACCTTACCTTTTCACTTTTCACTTTTCACTCTTACCTCTTACTTCCTGCCTATATTCGCTAAAAGCGAATATAGGCAGAGTCGGTCTGTAAGCCGAGTTCTGTCTTGCACGGTCATCTATCTCGACGCATAATTGCTTATACGCTCAAGCCGCTTTTTGCAGCACATCGGGCCGATGTATCGCTGCGGTCAGCGTTGCTCCGAATAGGGTTTACAGGAGCGATATGTCTCCATTCGGCCGGTGAGCTCTTACCTCGCCTTTCCACCCTTACCTCAAAAAGAGGCGGTATATCTCTGTTGCACTATCCCTAAGGTCACCCTCGGCGGCCGTTAGCCGCTATTCTGCCCTGCGGGGCTCGGACTTTCCTCACAGCCATAGGCTGACGAGAGTTGAACCCGTCAGCCTACCACTGCGCGACCGCACAACCGACTCTGCGAATACACTATAACACAAAATCGGCTCTGTGTCAAAGGGCAAGATTGGGAATATTATATACTGAACGCAAAACACCGAAAATACACAAACGGAGGCATATTTATGGGAAAAAGTATACCAAAATATTTTTTGGGGGCAAATTCGTGCGAAGGGTTCATCTCCAAATTCAGCGAATGTTACAGTGCTAAAGACGGTTGGCACGCACTGATAATAAAGGGCGGCGCAGGAACAGGAAAATCCTCCCTTATGAAATACATAGCCGCCCGTGCTATGGATAAGGGTATCCCGATAGAATTCTGCATCTGTTCGTCCGATCCTGATTCACTGGACGGCATAATCCTGCCCACGCTGAAAACGGTAATGCTGGATGGCACCGCACCGCATATCGTAGAACCGAAATACCCTGCGGTATGTGAGGAGATAATAAATATGGGCCAGTTCTGGAAGCGCGATAAGATACTACCTTTCAGAGACGACATAATACAGACTACCAAACAAGGCAGCGCACTGCACGGTGCGGCAGCCAGATATTTTTCGGCCTGCGGACAGTTGATGGCGGATAATCTGCGCATCGCCCGACTTGCCGCCAATAGGGATAAAACACGCGTCTTTGCCGAGCGCACCGCAAAACGCCTTATTCCGCCAAAGGGCGGCGAAGGCCGTGAACAGGTCCGGTTTATAGGCGGTCTTACGCCCAAGGGTGTAGTCACCTACACCGACACATTAAAGCAGAAAAATATGTTTATAATAAGCGACAAATACGGCGCTTGTTCGGATATAATCGTACGCACGGTGCGCGACCGCGCTGTTTGTGAAGGCTATGAAGTGATAACCCTTAAAAATCCATTTTTACCGAGCGAACTTTGCGACCATATTATCATCAAAGAACTTTCTCTTACAGTGGCGACCGAAAACGAGTTCACCCAATTCGATTCACCCGAACGCCGTATCCACGCACGGCGGTTTACCGATATGGCAACGATGTCGGCTTCGCGCACAAGATTGCTTTTTAACCGCCGGATGTGCCGCGAACTTTTAGAGGGCGGTTGCCGCACACTGGCACGGGCAAAAGCCGTGCACGATGAACTTGAAAAATTTTATATAGATGCTATGGATTTTGAAGCCGTTTCCCGATACGCCACGCAGATCGAAAAAAATATCTTCGACTAACGGCGGTCTTTTTGCACATCATAATTATATAATGCAGACCAACGGGGTGAATTTATGGCAAAAAAGATATGGGCAGAAGCGAAAAACCTTTTCTTTATAACCCTTGGTTGCTTTATATACGCATCGGCGGTAAGTATGCTGGTATCCGCAAATCGGCTGTCGGCAGGAGGATTCACCGGAATTGCAACCCTTTTAAGCCACACAGTGGGACTGCCGGGAGGACTTACCCTGTTGGTTCTGAACATTCCCGTTATCATAGCAGGATTTATAAAACTTGGCGGCAGGTTCATATTCCGAACCGCCGCC
>JAZOBW010000165.1:0-8574 GCA_045596185.1 Acutalibacteraceae bacterium
TACAGGCGCCCTGCTGCGGTGCGCACCAGCCAACACCGTGGGTAAGGCCGGAAATATCCTTAACCTCTTTAACCTGAACCCATTTGCCCTCTTCCGGAATCGGAGCAGGACCATGGTATGCACCCTTAGCGAGGGGACACATGTTTTCTACTTCTTTTGAATAGTTCATAAAAGTTCTCCTTTCAATGACTGGTCTTTTAAAAATTTCGACCGTACATAATGATTATAACAAATTTCATTTCAAAACACAATACCCGAAACGATAAAAATTTAACAAAGATATCACTTTTTGCTTAAACCGAAGCGCAGCTTTCGGATGATGGCGGATATTGCCAGACCCATCGGAATGTATATTACCATATAAAGCAGATAGCGGTCATCGTATACTGCGTTTACATAATGGGTGGGTGGGAACAGAATCTGCAATGCCATAAGTGAACGGAAATCGAAAAATACAGGGCACAGCGCTATCATTATAACGGTAAAAAGCGGTATTACCGAGCCGTAGAGTCTGGGACCTGCAAATATCTGTTTCAGCACCATACAAAATACAGCGCAGCACACCGAATAAAGAAGCGTGATAAGGATTTCCCTTAGCGGATTTGTTGCAAGACCTGCGATAAGCAGGGAGATAAACACCACCGCTGCAACATTAAGCACGGCTATCAGGATACAGGCAAACGCCACCGCACTCCTTTTGTTTTGAGGAACCCACGAAAAGGTACCGTTTTGTTCATCCTGCATACAGTACATAGCCGCTGCCATACCGCACAGAACCACAAGAATGGCAAGGAGTCCCCTTATGGGTGATGTAAGATATCCCGTTTGCGATGTGCTTTGGGAATTTGGATCGCCGGTGGGATTGCCGAAAACAAAGAGTTCTTCACTTATGCTTACATCATCAAAATATCTCACCAATTCATCATCGGAAAGCTGGTCAAGCCCCGAAACTTCGGTTCTTGCAAAGTCGAGATAATATGCTTTAGCACGGTATTTATATAAAGCGGCGGTAAGTTTTTCGTGTGAAAGGCGCAGAAACACCGTCTGCTCTCGGGCAACTACCGTTACGGTGTTATCGGAATCAGAACCGTCTGCCACGGTGTGCATATCGGCAGGAAATATCCACGCCTCGTCGGCACGGCCGCTTTTGACTGCCTTTACCGCCTGTTCGGGACCGGAAGCCTCTGTAAACATTATGATGGATTCTTCGGAAAGCAGTTCATCAATAACCTGCGAAGAAATGGGGTCGGTGCTGTCGGTCGCGGCAAGAACGATGTGCAGAAAGCCGCTGTCCTGACGGGCAACCAGTTCAAATGCGGTTATGCATATCGGGATAAGGGCAAGTATCACTACAAATGCCGCTTTTTTATATAGACGTTTATTGAGCATTAAAAACCATCTTAAAAGTCTTCGCATAACCTACCCCTTTCTGCCTGCTGTTTTATACAAACGGGCGATAAATGCCGCGCCGAAAAACAGTAATGTGTATACAAACAGACCGATAAGTTGCGTGGCGTGTGTGCTGTCGGTAAAGCAACCCGAAAGGTAGCCCCTTGCAACGCCGGTAGGCAGAAATACCGCTATTTTCTGCACTGGTTGCGGGAAGGTATATATCGGATAAAGACAACCCGATATATAGCATAGGGCAAGTGTGGAAAAGAAGTGCAGCAACACGCCGCTTACAATATTATCCGAAAGTTCAAAAATCATAATATTGAAGACCGCCAACATAACCGTTACGGGGATAAGGCGCAGTGCAAACGCCATAAACTGTTCGGCAGTCATTATATCCGTTGCAATATCCGGCATAAGGCGCATACCTGCCCATATTGCACCGATAACTGTTGCAACCAGTAAAAACATAGCCAAAAGATGTGCCGCATACTCACAAGAAAGTTGTCCCAATCCTGAATATCCCTTGGATATCAAAAGGCGATCGAGCGCACGGTCTTTCTTTATATGTACCGTTACATAGGGCAGACCGATAAGCACAAGCAGCATTATCATTATGCCGCATATAAAATACTGCGGCATCGAAAGGCCGTTTTCAATGCCCAGTTCTTCAAGGGTGTATACCTGTGAACGGTGGAATATAAGGTCGGCATATTGTATGGATATTCTGTTCATAGCATCGCTTGATTGTGATTTAAGTCCGTTATCGCGCATCGCATCGCCGATGCCGTAGGTCCCCTTTTGCGAATATACCACCATATCGGTAACAAGTTGTGTAACCTCGTTCTTGAAAAGGGTGACTATACCGCTTGAACCGGGGGTGGTTATGTATTTTATGGGGTCGATCTCTCCGTGAAGAGCCTTTTCTATAAAATTGTCGGGGATAATAACATAGGCGGATATATCACCGTTATAAAGTGCCTTTTTAGCATCGGCCTCGGAGGATTCTATAAAATCTATCGAAAAGCGTGTATCGTCCAGCGTTTTCATAGCGGCCATTCCCCACTCGAAATAGTTATCGTCTATATCGCCGGTTATGGCTATTTTGAAACGGCGGTTTTCCTCTGTGCTACTGAAGTGGTTTATTGCTCCGCCGAGTATCGAAACAAGTCCGATAAGCAGTGCCATCGTAACCGCAAGAACAAATGGGGTAACCCGAAGCACACGCTTTATCTGTAAATAAAAATATCTTTTCATACTACAAACTCTTTACCAGATTTTCTATATCGCCGGTGTATTCAAAGGGTACAAGCCTGCCGTTTTTAATTATGTAACATTCATCGCACAGTTTCAGTTCCAGCATATCGTGCGTTACCAGCAGTGCGATGCCGCCGTCATTTTTGTGCTTATTTATATACTCGAAGATTTCCTGTTTGCAGGCGATATCCAGCGCCGCCATAGGTTCGTCAAGCAGCAGCACCGGCGGTCGCTCACTTATTGCGCAACCGATGGATAGACGCTTTTTCATTCCGCCCGACATTTTTGATACAGGTGTTTTAAGAAAATCGTTTATTCCCAGCATATCAAGAACGCCGCCGTTCAGTTGCTGTTCCATCTGCTCCTTATCGTACCAGAGCGAAAGATTGTCCCGTGCGGTCAATTCTTCAATAAGCGGTGTCCCTTGGGGGATAAAGCCTACCAGTTTTGCCCTTTGGCGTGGAAATTTGAAAAGGTCGTGTTCGTCAAATAAAAATTCTCCTCTGTCGGCCGAACAAATACCTGCAAGTATCGAAAGAAGGGTGGATTTACCACAACCGTTACCGCCCAGAATACCGATGCATTTGCCCGATTCTGCCGAAAAACTGATTCCGTTGAGTACCTGTTTAGAACCGTATTTTTTGTGAATGTCTTTAATTTCTATCTTCATAAAATCTCCATAAAAACTTGGCGCTGATTATAAATCAGCGCCGGAAAGAAGGGTTTAATATTCGTTGTAATAATAGTCGTAGTCGTAATCGTAGTAATCGTCGTAGTCGTAGTAGTCATCGTAATCATAATCGTAATCGTCGTAGTAATAATCATCATAATAATCATCGTAGTAATCATCATAATAATCATCGTCAGATCCGTACAGCAGATCTTCAAGGAACGATACGAATTCGTCCGGTATATCAGACTCCTCCAAAGCAGAGAGCAGATCGTCTATATCGATCTCGGATACCCATTCACTTGCATCGTCGCTGTCGATAATATCTTTTGAAGCAGGCTTTTGAACCCTTTTTGCCTTTGTTTCTTTTGCGGAAAGCGAAATTCCGGCAAACAGTTCACCGTCGTTATTAACGTTTATGTCAATAGCAGAAGAATTCTTCTTGCTTACAAAGTTCAGTTCCAGTTCGGGATCGGCAATGGAAACAAGTGTGGCACTTGAAGAATCAAGACCCATATTTTCAAGCAATTCTTCCGAAGGAATAATGCGAATGTTTCCGTTAAGGATTCCATAACCCTTGTCTTCGATGATAAAGTCTTTAAGAACTACTTTGCAGATATCTTCGTTTTCAACCTCAAGGTTGAAAGTGCCGCTTACAACATCGTTCTTCTCGGTGCCGCTTCCTGTAATTTCTACAGTGTTGTATATATCGATATCGGCAGCGAAATTTTTGCCCTTGCGAACTATCTTGTAATCAACGATCTCCTCGTCCTCGATTTCGATGTTGCGGCCTACGATCTCGTGTGAAGAATTTACATAGTCGGTCCAAACAACGAGTTCTTCATTGTCGAAATCGTCATCTTCTATCTCTTCGATAAGGTTATCGATGCCATCTACAAATTCTTCATAAGCCTCATCGGGATTGCCTGAAATATCCTTTTCGTCAAGAACATATGCTATGTCCTCAATGTACTGCTTGATTTGTTTGTCTTTTTTTGCAGATTCCAGAACGGCTGTAGCAATTTTTGCAAGGGTTTCGGTATCGAGTGTGAACTCAAGAACGGTTACCTTCTGTTCAATACCGTCAACCTCTATAACATCACTGCTCTTATGGACCTTGTCCATATTGTCGATGGCAATCTTAAGGTACTTGTTAAGCAACTTGTTAAGTTCTTCGTCGGAAGGAAGTGCCTTGCGCAGTTCGGAGTCGGAATACAGTGTCGTAATACGATCGTATCCATTGGTATCTATTGAGGTACGCAGATATTTGTCGCTCAAAGTAAGAATTGCAACAAGCATTTCTTCTTCGTTCATATCAAGGATAGTATCTATATCTATAACGGCATCTTCGTCTATTTTTAGTGCAGCTGCAACGTGTTCAATATTGTCCTTAACATTGACGTCCATATTGATAGAGACGGTATCGAGCCAATCAAGGTCTATCTTTTCGCCCGAAAAATCTTCAAGGTAATCTTCCGCCAAAGAAGCGGTATCTTCCCCTACATTCAGTTTCAACTGTACATTAGCAGCAGCGTCTGTGGTTTCGGTTTTATCCATAGCAAGACCGTAATATTCGGTAACTTCATCGGAATAGTCCTCGAAAGCCTTCATCTCAACATACTTAAAGTAAGTATCGGGAGAACTGAAGTTTTTGATAAAAGCGCCCTTCAGCGCACCTGCACTAAAGGCGAGTATCGCGACAAGCACAACTGCTGCTGCGGCGATTATAATACCGATAAGTCCTTTTTTGGATTTCTTTTTAGGCTGTTCAAACTGTGCCTGAGCAAACTGCGATTCGTTTGCAACGGGCGTTTGGGTCGGCGCAGTTTCGTTTTGCTGTGTCTGTACGGGGGTCTGCACAGCCGGAGTCTCTTCGATAGGAACGACCTTTTCTTCAACTACATTTTCATTAACGGTAATGTCCACCTTTTCTCCGCAATTTCCGCAGAAGGCGGCGCCGTCGGGAATTTGAGTTCCGCAATTTTTACAAAACATTTCGTAACCCCTGGCCAAAGTATTCAAAACGATTTTGAATTGAATGTTTGGCTATAGCAATAATGCTATTCCTTTCTCTGATTTGATAACATTTTATCACAATAAAACACAAAAATCAATACATATACTCGCAAACGGCATTAAAATTCCAAATAAAAACCAAGTGTTTTGTTTCGCCTTTGCCGGGTTTGTAAAACGACAAAAATTTAACAATCTTTATGTGCGGCTTTTGTGCAGATTTCCTTGATTTTTAGCGCATTTTGATATATTATTATATATTATAGGAGTGATATACTTTGCTACAGTTTATTACAAGCGGTGCCGTTGTGAACTTTGCGCTTGTTATTTTTGGAAGCGGTATCGGGCTGATATTCAAAAAAGGTATGCCCGAGCGAATCCGCGAATTGCTTACCTTTGCCATGGCGCTGTGTGTTTTTTATATCGGTGTTACCGGTCTTTTCGAAAAATCTATACATCCGCTGATAGTAATTCTTTCCTGCGGCATCGGTGCCGTTTTGGGGGAGTTGCTCAATTTAGATGCCGTTGTCAACCGTTTGGGCGGTGCTATTGAAAACCGTGTTAACCGCGGCAGGCAGAACGCCTCTCCTGTTGCCGAGGGATTTGTTTCGGCAACACTTATCTTTTGTGTGGGTGCGATGACGGTAGTGGGTTCTATCGATTCGGGCATTTCGGGCGATAATACCACCTTGTATTCCAAATCGCTTATCGACTGTATAACCGCCGCTGTTTTAACATCAAGTCTCGGTATCGGGGTTATGTTCTCGGCACTGTCGGTCTTATTTATAGAAGGCGGTATCACATTGTGTGCATCGGTTATCGGGCCCTTTCTCGATGAACGCACGGTGGCACATATGTCGGTTGTGGGTTCACTTCTGATAATTGCGATAGCATTCAATATGCTTAAGGTTACCAAAATAAAGGTTATGAATCTTATTCCGGCGGTATTTATTCCGCTTATACTCTGTTTGTTTATGTAAAGGAGATAGTTATGGCTAAACAACGTACAAAACGGCAAAAGGCTATAATAAAGCGAAGAATATTCGTCAGTTGCGCACTGGCGGTAATAGCAGTGGCTCTTGCCGCTGTCATTCTGCTTGTAAATCTTATTGTGGGCGCATTCAGAACCGCGCCCGACACCGAAAGCGTGGTATCGGGTTCTTCGCAAACCACCGTTTCGGATACGGGAGAACCCAAAAAAGTATCTTCGGCAACGGTGGTGAATATCGGCGATATTATGGTGCACAGCACCCAACTTGACGGTGCTAAGGCAGACGGTGGATATGATTTTTCTGCATTCTTTTCCGATATTGATACCTTCCTTTCCTCGGCAGACCTTGCCGTGGGTAATCTGGAGGTAACCTTCGGTGGAAGTGAATCGGGTGCCTTTTCAGGATACCCGGCATTCAATACTCCCGATAACCTTGCCGATGTTATGAAGAGCGCCGGAATAGATGTTGCGCTTACCGCCAATAACCACTGTTACGATACCGGTATGTCGGGTCTTACCAGAACCCTTGATGTGCTTTCCGAAAGAAATATCGCATACAGCGGAACACGTAAGAACGCATCGGACAAGCCTTATCTTATAAAGAAGGTAAATGGCATAAATATAGGTATAATAAACTATACTTATGAAAACACATCTTCTGTACAGGGTCGAAAATCTATAAACGGAAACCTTGTAAGAGCAGAGGCAAACGAACTTATAAACTCCTTTTCTTATGAACAAATAGATGCTTTTTATGCCGATGCCGAAAAGCAGATAGCGGCTATGCGTTCGGCAGGCGCCGAATTTATTGCCTTCTATATGCATTGGGGAGAGGAATATCAGTTAAAGCAGAATACATGGCAATCTTCTATTGCACAACGCCTTTGTAATATGGGTGTTAATATTATAGTCGGCGGTCATCCGCATGTTATACAGCCTATGGAACTTATCCATTCGGACGATGGAGAAAACACCACCGTTTGTATATATTCGCTTGGAAACGCAGTTTCAAATCAGCGGCAGGAACTTATGAGTCCTGAATGTACCACGGGACATACCGAGGACGGAATGCTGTTCTATTACACGGTGGATAAATACAGCGACGGCAGTGTTGTGCTGTCTGAAGTGGATATAATTCCCACCTGGGTAAATAAATACCGCGGAGGTAGCGGATATCAGTACACCATTGTTCCGCTTGAGACTGCGGCCGACGGTTCGGCAAAATACGGGCTTTCCGGTGATGCGGCGAACCGTTCTGAAAGGTCATACGAACGCACCAAAAAAACAGTTGCCGAAGGACTGTGTCAAATTCAGAGGCATCTTGGCTGCAAAGTACGATTTGAAGAGGTTTCCACAGAAGAATAATTTTTCGGAGGGTTGATATGAAATTAGCAGAAAGTGTTTTGCGTCCCGTAAAAAGAATTTTCGGCGGCGCAAATCTTCCTCACAGAAAAAACACTGCCGAATTGGAAGCGGTAGTAATGCCGCCCAGCGCTACGGTATGTATACCGCTGTCGCAACATATCGGCGCACCGTGCGAGTGTGCGGTTAAAAAGGGTGACGAGGTTTTTGTTGGAACTGAGATAGGTAAAATGACAGCCTTTGTCAGCGCACCGATACACTCAAGCGTTTCGGGTACGGTTAAAGATATCTGTGACCGCAGGATAAACGGAAACACCGTTAAATGTGTGGTTATCGAGTCGGACGGCAAAATGACCCCCGATCCGTCGCTCAAACCGCACCCCGTTAAGACTCTGGCAGATCTTGCCGAGGCCGCAAAACTGTGCGGATTGGTGGGCCTTGGCGGCGCAGGTTTTCCCGTCCATGTAAAACTTTCGCCTAAAGAAGGGACCGAGATAGACACCCTTATCGTAAACGGTGCCGAATGTGAGCCCTACATCACTGCCGACTACCGTGAGTGTATGGATTGCTACGATGATGTTATCGAGGGTGTTTACCTGCTGAAGGAGGCACTCGGTGCCAAAAAGGCGGTAATATGTGTTGAAAACAATAAACCTCTTGCTATTCAGAAGTTGACCGAACTTGCCGCCGATCACAGAGATACCGATGACAGCGTAAAGGTTATGCGTCTGCCTTCCAGTTATCCGCAGGGCGCCGAAAAGGTCATTATCTATTCTGCAACGGGCAGAAAACTTCCGCTGGGCAAATTACCGAGCGATGTGGGTTGTGTTGTAATGAACATAACCAGTATTGGAACGCTGTATCGTTACATACAAACGGGTATGCCGCT
>JAZOBW010000166.1:0-2776 GCA_045596185.1 Acutalibacteraceae bacterium
GATTGTCCGACCTGGTAACCGCCTTTGAGAGTGCTACCCAAGAGGCATACCAATCCGTAATCAATCCTGCAGAGGGAACGATGCTGACCGTTATTCGCGAGGCATCAGAGTTTTTGAAGAGCAGTATTGATGAGTACGACAGCTACGAGGATTGCTTTGCTGCTCTTGTAGCCAAGATGAAAGAAACACTTGCAAAGACACCGACCCTTTTACCCGTGCTTAAAGAGGCAGGAGTGGTTGACAGCGGCGGAGCAGGTCTTGTATGTATATTTGAAGGAATGTATGCTGACCTGTGCGGAGAATCGGTAGAGGATACACCCGATATAGCTGACGCCATATCGTCGGTTAACGGCTTGAACAACGGCTTTGGTCCTGATAGCGTGCTTGAATACGGTTATTGCACCGAATTTATTCTCCAACTTATGAACTATAAGACCGATATAGAAGGATTTTCAAAGGAAAAATTTGTAAAGCCTTTGGAAACTATGGGCGATTCCATTGTTGCGGTTGTAAATGGTAGTATAGTTAAGATACACATACATACTTTTACACCCGAAAAGGTATTGGAATACGGTAGAAAATTTGGCGAGTTTGTTACAATAAAGATTGAGAATATGTCGGTTCAGCACAGCGGAACACAGGCAGAAAAAAAGAAGGAACATCTTAAGTATGCCATTGTTGCTGTTGCATCGGGCGAAGGAATAATCAACTATTTTTATGGTATCGGCGCAAACGCCATTATCGACGGAGGACAGACCAACAACCCTTCTGTTGATGCCTTTCTTGATGCTTTTAATTCCTTTGATGCAGAGCATATTATTGTTTTGCCGAATAATTCAAATATAATCCTTACCGCAAATCAAGCAGCGGAAATGTATACCGGTGCCGATGTACGGGTTATTCCCACAAGATCGATAGTGGAGGGGTATTCCGCCCTTTCTATGATGAACCTATGGTGTGACAGTGTGGAAGAACTCATAGCAGATATGAGCAGCGGTCTTTCTACGGTGGTTACCGCGTATGTTACCACCGCCACCAGAGATGTTAATATGAACGGTGTTGAGGTGAAAAAAGGAAAGTATATCGGTCTTGACCGCAAGAATATTCGTGTCTGTGGCGATGATAGAAAGGAAACCGCTGTTCGGCTTATCCGCGATATAACAAGCGAAGTTGAAAAAGATGTTATAATCGTATTTTACGGAAACGATGTTACCGAACAGGAGGCAGAGTCCTTCAAAAAAATTCTTGAAGACGAATATCCACTTGCTGATATCGGATTTATTGAAGGCAAACAGGATGTTTACGATTTCATTATATCTTTAGAATAAGGTGTTAGAATGAAAAAAATCGTTATTGATATATACGGTGCAGATGCAGGTATTGAACCGATAATAGACGGTGTTATCAAGGCTGTAAAATCAGGTGTCAATTTTTTCCCGATACTTGTCGGTGATAAAGGTATCATTACAGACCATATGGATAAAGCCGATATTGGAACTGACCGCTATGAGATTATCGATACCGATAAATTTATTACTAATGAAGATCTGCCTACCTGTATTTTCGGCGATCGTGATGATAGTTCTATGGCTTTGGCATACGGCAGACTTAAGTCTGATAACGATTGTGTTGCAATGCTTTCTGCGGGTAATACCGGTGCCTTACTTGTAGGTTCCATCTGTCGACTTGGTCTGTTATCGGGGCTTAAATTTCCTGCCCTTTGCAGTGCATTACCTTGTGCCAAGGATAATCTTGTATGTCTTGTGGATTGTGGTGCAAATACCGATTGTACCGCGGCTGACCTTGTTCGATTTGCTAAGATGGGAAATGTTTTTTCAAGATGCTATTGCGGTATTGAAAATCCAAGGGTAGGTCTTATGTCTGTTGGCAGGGAAGCGCAAAAGGGAAATGCTCTTATCCGTGAAGCATACGAATCTATTAGCAAACTGCCGATAAACTTTGTCGGTAATCTGGAAGGAAGCGATATGGTTTCGGGATATGCCGATGTTATCGTCTCTGATGGATTTTCAGGAAATATACTGCTTAAAAATACAGAAGCGGTAGGAATGGCGGCAATAGATGTTGTAGAAAACATAGGTGCAGATGTTGACGCTTCACTCGTTACCCGTATAAAAGAGGCACTGCTCGCTAAATTTGACTTCAATTCACGCGGTGCTGCAACATTTTTGGGACCTGCTAAAACCGTGGTTAAGATGCACGGATGTGCTAATGCTGATACCACTGTTGCTTCTATTGAACAGATACTCAGGCTTGAGTCGGCAGATTTTTCTGCAGAAATGGCTGCGGCAATGAAGTCTTAAAAAGAAAAGACAAACATTCAAAAGAATGTTTGTCTTTCTGTAATTTTACATTATTCTCTTGTAAGGGATGCTATAAAGATAAATCTATGAAGTGCATACCGTAAAGGAATACATATCAAATACACCAGATTAAATGCTATTATAAGCGGTAGGTTGGGAAATTGCAGACTTATAAGTGCGCACATAAGGGTGTATATAAAATAACTGATAACCGTGAATACCAGTGTTGCCCAATAATCATATCGTGGTATATTCTTAAAGAATATATACTTATTTAGTAAAACACATATAAGATACGATATAGCGCCTACACCCGGAAGTGTAATCGAAAGATAATCAAAATTCAGGAAAATCGATATAAATAATATAAAGATCTCGCTCGCAAGAAATGCAAACAGCGTACCGCGTGCAAGTGAAAAAAGACTTTTATATATTTTTAAGGTATCGGTAATAGG
>JAZOBW010000167.1:0-20792 GCA_045596185.1 Acutalibacteraceae bacterium
CGGAGAAACCGAGGATAAGGATATAATCGAAGCCAGAGAACTTTATACCGATTATTATAATAAATTCAAAGAGGAAATTGCTCCCGAAGCAAAACTTGTACGCGAGGCAGGCGGTCTTTGCATAATCGGCACCGAGCGTCACGATTCAAGACGAATCGATAACCAGTTGCGCGGCCGTGCAGGTCGTCAGGGCGATCCGGGTGTGACCAAGTTTTACATCTCCCTTGAAGACGAGATAATGCGTCTTTACGGCGGCGAACGCATATCGGGACTTATGGATACACTGCGCTTTGACGAAAACCTGCCGCTGGAACATTCAATGCTCTCCAATACCATTGAAAGTGCGCAGAAGAAGAAGGAGGGTATGAACTTCGCCGCACGAAAGAGCGTTCTCCAGTACGACGATGTTATGAATAAACAGCGTGAAAAGATATACGATCAGCGTAATAAGGTGCTTAACGGCGAAAACTTAAGAGAAACGGTGCTTCGTATGATAGACGATACCGTAGAATCGTATGCAAGGATATATCTCAGCGACAGTAATGTTCACGACAACTGGAATCTGGACGGTTTAAGGGATCACTTCCTCGGCTGGATAACCACCCCCGATGACCTGCGCTTTACTATTGACGAGTTGGGTGAGATTACGGTAGATGAGATTATTACCGACCTTACCGAAAAGGCACACGCACGTTTTGAACAGCGTGAAATGGAATTTGGCGAGGAACTTGCTCGTGAGATAGAGCGTGTTGTTTTGCTTAAAAATGTTGACCGCAACTGGATGGACCACATCGATAATATGGACCAGTTGCGTCAGGGAATAGGCCTTCGCGCCTACGGTCAGCACGACCCTGTAATTGCATACCGCAACGAAAGTTTCGATATGTTCTCGGCTATGACCGACAGTATCCGTGAGCAGACCGCACAGCAGATGCTTACCATTCAGATAAAGCGTGAGGAAGATGTAAAACGTGAAAAGGTTGCAACCGAAACTTCCACGGGTGATAAACCGCAGACCGTTCGTGGCGGCGGTATTGTAAGTAAAAACGCACCTTGCCCCTGCGGAAGCGGTAAGAAATATAAGCGTTGCTGCGGAAAAGATATAGATTAAAGAAAAATCAAAATCAAAAAACTCGTGTTGTTTAATAACACGAGTTTTTTGTTTCGTTATTATTTTTCGTTCAACCGGTAGGAAAGAGTCATAAGGCTGTCGCCGAAATGCATATTCTCTACCACCACATCGGGATGATTAAGTGCTATATCGTAGTGACTGAAATTCCAGAAGCCGCTGATACCCAGTTTGATAAGTTGTTCGGTTATCGGCTTGGCATCTTCTTTTGGAACACAAAGAATGGCAACGCTTGGCATATTTTCTCTGCAGAATTCGTCCAGAGTAGAGATTGAGCGTATGGGTAGATTTTTAACCATCTGTCCCACAAGCGATTCCTTGCGGTCGAAAAGACCGATAAGGTTAAAGCCAAGGCTTGTATAATTTATATGTTGTGCGGCTGCACGGCCCAGATTGCCCACACCGATAAGTATTGCGTTTTTTGGCCTGTCAAGGGCAAGAATACTGCCTATTTCCTGCTGCAGAAGTTCTACATTATAACCGTATCCTTGTTGTCCGAAACCGCCGAAACAGTTAAGGTCCTGTCGGATCTGACTGGCGGTAAGACCCATTCTTTCGGAAAGTTCACGGGAAGATATACGGGTTATGCCCTGAACTTTTAGTTCGCCCAAAAAACGATAGTATCGCGGCAGGCGGCGGATTACCGAGTTGGATATTCCGGAAGTACTCATATTATATATACCTGATTTCATCTTTAGTAATTTCATAATATTATATTGTCAAAAAAATGTCAAGAAAAAAGACTTGACAAAACGATAAAAGTATGTATAATAAAAATAGTAATCATTACTGATTTGTGAGGTGAGCCCCGTGAGAAACTACTCCAGACAAAGAGAAGCGATACTGAATGTGTTAAAAAATACCAAGTCACACCCAAGCGCCGCAGCTGTTTACGAGCAGGTGCAAAAGGAAATACCTAATATCAGTCTTGGTACGGTTTACCGCAACCTTTCACAACTTGCGCAAAACGGGGACATCCTTCGGATAGAGGTGGGGGACGGATTCGAGCATTTCGATGCAGACTGTTCTTTTCACATTCATCTGCATTGTAATGAATGCGGTTCGATAGGCGACCTTTTATCTTCTGATGGCGGCGTTTTCGAACTTGCCTTACAGCACGGTTTCTCTCCTGAAAAGGGAGTATGTGTGCTTCACGGAATATGTAACAACTGCAGGTCGGTTGATACAATATAAAAAGTAATTAAATTTTGGAGGAAATTATTATGAAAAAGTATGTATGTCTTATTTGCGGTTATGTTCACGAAGGCGATCAGCCCCCTGCAGAGTGCCCCATCTGCCATGCACCCGCATCAAAATTTGTAGAGCAGACACAGGAAAAAAGTTGGGCTGCAGAGCACGTTATCGGTATAGCACAGGGTGTTGACCAGCGCATTATCGATGGTCTTCGTGAAAACTTCAACGGCGAATGTTGCGAAGTTGGTATGTATCTTGCTATGGCGCGTGCTGCCCACCGCGAGGGCTATCCCGAAATCGGTCTTTATTGGGAAAAAGCCGCTTATGAAGAGGCTGAACACGCTGCAAAGTTTGCAGAACTTCTTGGTGAAGTTGTAAGCGAAAGCACTAAGGTAAATCTTGAAAAGCGTGTAGAGGCTGAAAACGGCGCAACCCTTGGTAAGAACGAACTTGCAAAACTTGCAAAGGAACTCGGTCTTGATGCTATCCACGATACCGTCCATGAAATGGCACGTGATGAGGCTCGTCACGGCAAAGCATTTGAGGGACTTCTCGCAAGATACTTCAAATAAGTGAAAAGCCGCATAAAATAAGGGTATTTAGGACATCCACCGTTTTGGTGGGTGTCCTTTGCTTATATAACTAAAACTTTTAAGACCAACCTTAATATATTTACTTTATGAGAAATATGTGATATAATTTAATCGAAGAATCACAAAAGGAAGTGAAATGTTAGTTATGACTTTTGGTTATTTTATTTTTGCTGTCTTTTTGCTTTTGTGCATTCGAGGAATTATTAAGTTAGTTAAGGAAAAAGATGTAATAGGATTGCTATCTTGCGTATTTTGTCTTTTTTTTTCCTATGGCCTTTTTATAGGATTTATATTTGGTGGTAGTGCTTTGCATAATGCATCTAATGATTATGAATTATATCAATCAGGGCACTATTATTTGATGTCACATGGAATATGGACGGAGGTATCCTACGGAACATATTTGTTTATACTTATTTCAGAGATTATAGGGTTTTTATCTTTTATACCTTGTATGGTTTTAAGTATTATTTCTATAGTAAGACGGCGGTCAAATGACAAAAATATGTAATAATTTCAAGTCCGATGAGCAGATATGTGAGAGATGATTGACTTCCTTTTTCCTCATATCGAAAAAATTTTAGCCCAGAATTGCTTTTAGTGTGCGTCAAAGTGTGTAATTTTCGAGAAGTAGCTTAAATACTGGGAAAATGGACTTTTTCGTGATGAAGCCCGTCACGGCAAGGCATTTGAAGGACTTCTTAATAGATATTTTGGTTAATAAAATTGCCTCCCTCTGACGAGGGAGGTGCCGAATATTGCGAGGCGGAGGGAGAGAAAACTACCCCTTTCGTCTTTTGCTTCGCAAAATCCACCTCCCCTGACAAGTGGAGGCTATATGTTGCAAAATCACCTGAGATGTGCTATCATAACGGTAGCACATCTTTTGTTTTGGGGTGATTTTATGAAGAAAGCGAAAAAATATATTTATCCCATTGTATTTTCAATGTTTTTCATTGCTTTATATGAAATGTTAGTACGCTCGTCATATATGTTTTCTGGGCGCGTAAATAACATACTTTCTGCTTGTGCTATGCTATTTTTAATGGCTTGGATTTTTGTTATCTTGCCTTTTTACTGTGTAAAATACAGCAAGATAATCATTGGCGAGAAACTTAAATTTTTGTTTTCCATTTACAATTGTATAGTGTTAGGTGCTATTCCTATATTACCCTTTAGTTTGCAAAATGACGGAAAAGTTGTCGTTGTCTTTTTTATTTGGGTGGCAATTTGGACTTTTGTGCCTTTGATTATACGGTTGAATTCTACCAAAAAACAAGATGAAAACAATTTAAATGAAACTCAAGAATAGTGTGAAAAAAGTGGGATTTTTGAAAATTAAATAATAAAGCTCTTTATTTAAGCAGCTTTCGAGCATAGTTTCAAGACGAAGCCCGTCACGGCAAGGCATTTGAGGGACTTCTGGGCCGCTATTTCAAATAAGCGAAGAAGATCGGTATTGATGACCAAAATACAGAAGTAAATACAGTTACAGATATATTTTAAGGAGGATAATATGGGAAAGTTCTTTTTGACAATCAAGGAAAACCATGAAAATTACATGGAGGCAACTGCTGATGACTTAGTCGCGATGGAATATCCTGACGAAATCGCTGGGAAAATTGAAGAAGAGGCTGCCAGATGGTGTTTGGTGAACGAGTGGTCCTGGGATAATGGCCGAATGGGTGATGATTGGGAACGCCATAGTGGTAAAGACGAGTACGATTTGGAAGCAAAGAATTGTATCGTGTATAAAAAAGAATTTGTCGGATATTTTCTTGGTAAACTATTAAGGTCCGTTGCCAATTACTCGTCAGTGGAAGATATTGGAAAAATTCTTTTTAAGGATAGCAACAAATATGTCAGTGAGTTTTCCTTTTTTGGAAATAACGGTTATGATAAAAGCAATTGTGAATTAAAGAGACGGCTGGATAAATAAACCGGTTAACAAAATTCGTGCTTTATTGACATATTCCCGCAAACGGAAAAATGTGAAAATGCTGTGGATATATTCCCTCAAACCTAAAAATAACGAGGAAATTCAGCCTATCCGCACGGGCATGTGGATATTTTTGATTATATCGTCTTTGCTATTTGATTCTGCCCATATTTTTATTTCATATAAAAATGCTGATTAAGTTTGTTGAATTCCAATTTACTCTAACAGATAAAAATGCTATGAGGATTTTTCCCCATAGCATTTTTCTTGTATCTTTTTACATCTTTACTTTTAGGTCTTGATGTGGTAAAATTACTTTGCGACACTAACTGAATAAATACTCTCATACGGGGAAAACCTTGGTAAAAGGTGCTTTCCTCTAATTCCGTATGGGAGATGGTTAGTGTCGCAACTTTCCGAGGGAAACACTTTTTCGGCACATCCTTCGGGGTGTGCTTTTTTAATTGTGGGGTAAAAAGTTATGAGAAAAAAGCGAATAATTGATGTGACAGGCACACCGTTGACACCGTCGAGACAAGGTCGCAAATGTCCGGGGAATGGCAAAAATCCCAAATACGATTGCTGTTGTGATGAATGTGATTATTTTTTGTATTGTTTCCCACAATACGATCGGCAGCGAAAGGATAGGTTGGGGAAGGATGTTAAACGGTTTCGGATACGAATATAAAGTAGATGCTGTTACAGGCGAAATACTGAAATTGAAAACCTTGGTTAGTTCTCACAAGCAATATATAATAAAAGAATAATTAAGGTTTTGTCAACACGGATTCTTAGACAAGGTTAATTATTAAATAAAAAATGACAGTACCGCGGTACTGTCATTTTTTAATCATATAATCGATTATATTATCTATAATTTGCAGTTCGCTGTGAGAGAGAATCAGCAGTTTTTTGATATAGAATCGACGGCTGTTTCTGATTCGGAACCGATCAAGATATAATCCGCGCTGATATCAAGCATCCTACACAGTTTTACAAGATTTTCGGGACGGATTGCCTTCTTGCCAAGTTCAAGGTTTGAAATCATCTGGGTTGAAACGCCGATTTTTTCGGCTAATTCTTCTTGAGTGAGGCCGATGGATTTGCGCCGGTTATGTATACGCTCACCCATTTCTTTTAATAACTTGATATCGCTCACCAAATCACCTCGCCGATTCATTTCATAATAATTATATAGGTTGTATTAAAACCTCCTATAGGCATGTTTGTCGCTTGACAACTATATCTATAGATGATATAATTGTCCTAAAAATTAAACTATGGTTGCAAATATGTGACTATTCAAGTGTAAAAAGAAGATTTTATGTGATGCACATCTTGTGGAAAAAAACTTTATAAAGATGCAATCTTTTGTCAAGATTGTGGAGCAAAAGTGATAAATGAAACAGGAAATGGCTTCAAAAAATTTTTAATTTTAATAGTTGTTTTTGTGATTTCTGTTCTTGTTATTGTCGGTGTGATTATAATTGGAAATCAAAATTCTCTCCGCAAAAATCTAATGAACAATACTTGGTGGGAAGAAACTTCGGTTTATAATGAGTACTATGGGTATAGAGATGAATATAGGGAAAAATCAAATGCGATTGGTAATTTTTTTGGGAGTTTGTTATGAAGAGAAAAATTGCGATTTTTATTATCACGGTTTTGTTAACCGTGTTGGTGGCGTGTAAACCTTCCGGAACAGATGTATCATTAAGTTCATCGGAACAAACCGGAACAACAGAAAGCATCCACGAGGCACCACCGGTTTCTGATACGGTCGATACCGATGTTAACGCAGAATCCGGTATGATACAGTCAGATACTAATGAACAAACAATGCTTTCTAAACCGATAGTGTATTATATAGGAAAAACGATTGGCGAAGTTAAAGAAAACTTCGGGCAAGGATTCAGTTATGGTTCATATGCCGGAAGCACAACAATGTCATATGAATCCTCAAAATTACATTCTTTTTGAATGGATATACTGATACGCCGTCTGATAGCGATGTTATCAATACAGCATTGTCGTATGGCAATACAATTCTTATTAAAAATCTGCATGGTGATATGACATATAGTGAAATCGTATCTTCTGTTGGATCCGAAGTGGTGGTTGATGAACCAACAAAGTATTATAATGAAATTGATGGAGCGTGGGAATATTCACTTTCCTTTAATTATGATGAGTATGGTATAAATGTTACTTGGGATGCCGATCCAACAACAACCCCCGCTGCATATATGTGGGCGGCGAAGATAGGCTTTACTGCAGACAGTGTAGATTTACCCGAAAGCACAACACAGACACAAAGCGGTAATGCAGCAAACGAGAATTCATCCACAGATGTTGCGTTGTTGATGGATAAGGCATTGGCGCATTTGAAAGAAGAGTATCCCAATGTTGCCGGATTGGAATTTTATTCCGATTACGATGGTATGATTTCGTGTTATATTAAAGATAAATATGAAACAGACTATAATCCGGCATATTTTGGTCTGGAGATTTATAAGTCTACAAAAGAAGTAAAGGTTTATAATTTTTCCGGTAGAATTGTCTACGAGTTTATATTACAGTAAAATATAAGTTATGTTTTTACATTTAATCGGCGGAAGGCGCGTGCCTTCCGCTTTTTATGTAAATTTTTCCAAACATACACGGAGTATTTCTGCAAACATTATTAAAGGAGGGAACGAAATGAAAAAGTTTTTGATTTTATTTGCCTGTGTTATAGCACTTTCTGTTCTTGCAGGTTGCGGCGGCGACAATACAAGCGGCGGCGATTCCGATGGCACCTATTCCAGCAGCGAAGGTTCAAACGATATGGGTGATATCGGTTCGGATATTATGTCGGATGTAGAGTCGGGTATGTCCGGTAGCAATCAGTCTGCAACTACTGCAGCAAGCGGTGCACAGATAACCTCCGAACAGGCGGCAACCGTTGCCTTGGGCCATGCGGGACTAACTGATTCCGATGTGCAGAACATCAGGGTAGAACTTGAGCGTGATGACGGCGTTCTTAAATACGAGGTTGATTTCTATAAATCCAATGTAGAATACAACTACGATATCGATGCTCTTACGGGAGAGATACTCTCATACGACCGCGATGTTGACTAGGCAAGGTAAAAAAGGACCTGCGTTTTCTTAAGGAAATCGCAGGTCATTTTTTGTTGAAATAAAGGGGAAAGTATGATATAAATATAATAAAGTACTATAAATGGGGGTATATAAATGAAGGCAGTGATACTTAATTCGGGTCTTGGCAGCAGAATGGGAGTACTTACAAAGGAACACCCCAAATGTATGACCGATATTTCACCGGAAGATACCATACTCAGCCGTCAACTTCGGATACTTTGTGAAAACGGTGTTAAGGATGTGCTGATAACCACCGGTTACTACGATAAGGTGCTGGAGGATTATTGTGCGTCTCTCGGTCTTGATATCAATTGCACATTTGTAAAAAATCCGCTTTTTGACAGCACCAATTATATATACTCGATTTATTGCGCAAAGGATTTTCTTGATGATGATATAATCCTTATGCACGGTGACCTTGTTTTCGAAAAGGGCGTTTTTTGTTCCGTTTTAGAAAGTGAAGTCAGTTGTATGACGGTAAGTTCAACCCTTCCTTTGCCCGAAAAGGATTTCAAGGCGGTTATACAGGGCAGCCGCATTAAAAAGGTGGGTATCGAATTTTTCGAAAGCGCCCTTGCCGCACAGCCGCTCTATAAACTGAACAGGGATGATTGGCGTATCTGGCTTGGAAGAATTTGCGAATTTTGCGAAAATGACAACCGCAAATGCTATGCCGAAAATGCTTTTAACGAGGTTTCTGATGATTGCCGCATATACACCCTTGATGTAAAGGATGCTCTTTGTGGTGAGATAGACACCCCCGAAGATTGGGAAATGATGTGCAAAAAGGTAGCGCAACTTTCGGAAGGCTGATAAAATGCGATTAAAATTTCTGCTTTTGAATTTGTTTTATCGCTTTTTACCGATAAAAAAGAACACGGTATTTTTTATCAGTTTTGAAGGTCTGTATAATGATAATCCTAAATACATATCGGAATGTTTGTACCGTACTAAACCCGAACTGAATATTGTGTGGACCTGCCGCGATGATATGAACGATCCGCTGCCGCCGTATGTAAAGGCGGTAAAATACCGTTCGCGTGAATACTTTTCGTATCTTAACAGGGCACAGGTAGTAGTGGACAACTATACAGGTCTTCGCTCCTTCGGTTTTTTAAGCCGAAGGGTGGCTCTGCTTGAAAAATTAGTAAAGCGAAAGGGGCAACTGTGTATATCAACCTGGCACGGTACCCCCATAAAAAAGATAGGCAAGGATATCATACAGAAGAAAAATGCGCATTACTGCAGTTGCTCTGATTACTGTGTTGCTGGAAGTCGATATACGGCGGATATCCTTGAACAGGCATATGATTTCAGCGGAAGGACACGCCTTTACGGCACACCGCGAAACGATGTTTTCTTTCGTGAAAACGATGTTGCCGCACTTAAAGAAAAACTCGGTCTGCCGAGCGATAAGGGTATTGTGCTGTTTGCGCCCACATTCAGGCAGTCGGTGGATATGAGCGGCGTTGCCCAGTTGAAAATGATGGATATAAAGGGCATACTGGAAGATTGTAAAAACACCTTTTCAAGGGATTTTGTTTTTGTGTTCCGCGTTCATCACTCGGTAAGAGAGCGGATAGATAACGAATGTGTTATAAAAGGGCTTGAAGACTTTGTGATAGATGGCAATATCGGCGATGATATGGCGGAATATCTATTGTGTACAGATGTGCTTATAACCGATTATTCCGGTTCTATGTTCGATTTTGCTTTAACCGAAAAGCCGTGTTTGCTCTTTGCTCCCGATATGGAACACTACGGCGGTGTAGAACGGGGTTTCTATCGTGACTACGCTTCGTTGCCTTTTCCGATAGCAACCGAATTAAAAGAACTTTCGGATAATATAAAATCTTTTAACTACGCTCTTTACCAGAAAGGTATAAAAGAATTACTTGCTGATATGGGCGATTGCGAGGACGGTCTTGCATCTGAAAGAATAGTTAAGGATATAATTGAGTTCTTATCCTGAAGGAGGGAAAAATAAATGTGGAAAAAGAAAATGGCGATAGCAGTATCAGAAAGTTTTGATATGCCGGTAGAAGAACAGATAAAAACCTTTGCTAAGGTTGGCTATGATGGATTCTTTACCGCTCCTTATCATAAAGATACAACGGTTGAAAAATGTGCCGAACTAGCAAAGGAACTGGGACTTATATATCAGTCGATACACGCACCTTTCGGTCGCAGTGCTGATATGTGGGGCGAAGATATCGAAAAGGGAAATGCCGCTCTGGGCGAACTTATCGACAGCCTTGATAAATGTAAAAAACTTGAGGTGCCCATTATGGTGGCACACACATTCATCGGTTTCGAGGATCACACCCCCACACAGGCAGGTATCGAGCGTTACGGCGAACTTGTAAAGGCGGCCGAGGGCAGCGGTGTAAAGGTGGCTTTTGAAAACACAGAGGGCGAGGAGTATCTCTTTGCACTTATGGATGCTTTCAAGGGTAATGATACAGTCGGCTTTTGCTGGGACTCGGGTCACGAAATGTGTTATAACCATTCTCAGGACCTGCTTGATAAATTTGGTGACCGTCTTATTGCGACCCATCTTAACGATAATCTGGGCATAAGCAGATTTGACGGCAATATTTTCTGGACCGATGACCTGCATCTTCTTCCTTTTGACGGCATCGCCGATTGGGATTATAATGTACAGCGGCTTAAAAAGTGCGGATTTGATGATATTCTTACCTTTGAACTTACCCGTGACTCTAAACCCGATCGCCACGATAATAATATTTACAAAAAGATGTCGCCGGTGGAATATATAACCGAATCCTATAAACGCGCCTGCAAAATCGCATACAAATTTTATAAGTAAATCAAAAAGGATATCTCAGCCGAGATATCCTTTTGTTTATACAATTCTTTTTATCCGCCGAATAACCTTTATGCAAAAAGTTTTTGCTTTGCCCGGCAGATATTTTTTTGTCGCATTTTCAAAGTTTGAAGTTTTAACCGCTTCAAAGAAAGCCTCACGGTTTTCGGGTCGGGGCGAGGAGGTGAACATAGACTGATTAAAGGCTATCGCCGTTTCAAAATCCACCTTTCGCCAAACGGTTTCGGATTTTATTTCATCGAAAATATCTTTGCCCTTTTGGCTGTTTGTGATGACAAGCGAGGTGCCCTTGTCATCATTCATATCCTCTGCAACAAACCGTATACCCCAAAAATCGGCAAGGGTGATGTCGCTCTGCCGTGCCTTATGCTTGAAATGACAACCATAGCAACTTTTCCTTAGCGAAAGATTGTTTTGAAACGCCTTCAAAAAGGGATTATCTTTTGCGCCTTGCAGTAACTCTGTGCCGTTTTCAAGTGGTATTGACAGACCATAGTTTTTCCAGCCGTGGTTTTTATTTCTGAAATTTATATCGGCACTATCAGCCGGTTTAATTTTCAAACTGTTAAGGTATTCGTGCCATAGGTCCGCCGAAGGCACACCGTGGCATATTATATCCTGCGTTATCAGATTTTTGTAATCCCGCCCCAGATACGAAAGAAGACCGCCTATCTGGCAGGGTGTACCCGTAAACAGAACGGTTCTTCCGCTTTCAAGATACATTTTACATTCTTTGTATGTATCCCCGATGGTGCTTTGTATGTATTTTGAACCGCGCAGTTTTGCTATATTTTCAACATTGTCCACAGCGGTATGAACCACTTCAAGAACGCTGTTGAATGCGGCACCGAAAACGATACCGCCCTTTTTGATAACATACTCGGCAAGAAGGGTGAAGATTCCGCCCGAAGAACTTTGCAACCGTGTATCCCGATTACGGTTTATACAGGCAAAGGCGCTGCCGATATCGGTTTTTTCGTATTTGTTTAGTATCGGGCAAACCTTTTCGCACCTTCTGCAACCGATACACAGGGAGGGGTCTATAACGGGGCGAAGAAAACCTTCGTTATCGGGCACCATTGAAATGCTGTCTTTCGGACATACGCTGTAGCAGGCGTGGCACCCCGTGCAACCGCTTATCTTTTGAAGGATTTCACCATCGTCAACACCGGCGGTGTTATCAAGTAAAAACTTTTCGGAAAATTTCCTCATATCGTTAAGTTTGGTATTTTCCGAAGTATAGTCTATCCTTCCCAGACTGTCCAGATAATCAGGGTTGACAATTTTGCTGTTTTTAATAAAGTGTTTTTCGGTGCCGAAAAGAGCGGTTATATCGGTTATTCTGGAGTTCATTTCACCCTTTTTGTTTCGGTTGAAAACATAGTACTGTTTCTGATAAATGTGCGAAAAAATTATGCAGTGAAAAGAATCGGTAAAAATACACTCGGCATTTTCGATAAGGGATATAAACTGTTCGGGCGAAATATCGTAAAGGGCTCTGCCGAAATTTTTATCGGCAGGGGATACGCCGCTGCGGTTCATCGGAATGTTTATAATCTCAAGATCGTGTTTTTTCGCATAGGCTGCAGCGGCAGTTCGGCTGTGCGGATTATCGCCCAGAAAATAGCATAGCAGATACTTATTGCAGATATTTATATTCTTTTTTATCTCGTCCCAGTCGGTTTTGTCCAACAAAAGTGTTGGATCAAGGGTTTGTACAGCCGATACATCGGCAACGCAGTTTACCGATTCAAGGGTTAGCGAATCCCTTACCGAGATTGCCGAAAATCGGTTGATAAGGGGCTTTATCTTTTTTTGTTCCTCCTCGGTCCACAATCCTTTTGCGTTACTTGCCGCGTATGCAATGAGCCGCTTGTTCTTATCGGGAAATCCAAGGAAAAAAATATCGTCGTATCCATTGAAAACCTGATCGCTTCCGGTGATGAAAATATCATAGTCATTCTTACATTCACTGATATTTTTGTAGGAATAAACAGTGTCGCAGTGGGGAATAAGGGTGTTTTGAAAGTTTGAAAATACCTGCGAACGTGTGCGGCGAATTTCGGCAATTTTTTTGCGGTGTAAAGCGGTATCTATCTTGTTGGAAAACTGTTTCACAACACCCGAAAATCCCTTGCGTTTCAGTTTATGTACCATAGGTTCGGAGTTCTTTGCCCGTTTGTATGTAAAGGCTATCTGCTCGGCAGGGATGTTGTTTTTGTTCAGAAATTTGCACAGTGCGTAAGCCTGAAAATTTCCGCCGTAGTTACTGCTGTTGTGATAAAATGTCACGATTCCTACCTTTTTCATACGCTGCACTCCTTCCAACATAGTATAAATACTAAACAATTATACAATATATTTGTCGCACTGTCAAACTTTCAATATGTACCGTAGAACGGGGTACTCACATAGGCACAAATTGTGTGTCCTATGTGAACACTCCGAAATGGGTTAGTTTCTGCCTTTGCTCAAAGCCCGTATTATATCAATTATTTTTTTGTCAGGTGCGCTTTTTTCCATTCGCCATTCCCAGTTATGGTGAAGTGTGCCGGGCGTATTCATTCGTGCCGAGGAATCAAGCAGCAGATAGTCCTGCATCGGAATGATTACAAGCCTTGATTTTGAGCGCATAAGCATAGAAATCATACGGTATACGGGCGATGTTGATACTCCGCAAGGCAGAACCCGAAGTATATTGCTTTTTTCGCTGTCGGGCAGACTTCTGTACCAGCCGAGCGTGGTATTGTTATCGTGGGTTCCGGTGTAGCATACACAGTTGTATTCGTAGTTTTTCGGAAAATGTTGCATCTCGGGGCTTTCGCCGAAGGCAAACTGAAATACCTTCATATCGGCGAAGTGTGTATCGGCAATAAGACGGCGCACATCAGACCCTTCGCCACCCAGATCTTCTGCGATTATATCGGCAGGGGATACCGTATCACGCATACTGTTCCAGAACTGTATACCTACGCCCTTTTCCCATCTGCCGAACCGTGCATCTGTTGCGCCGTAGGGAATGGTGTAATAGGAGGCAAATGCTCTGAAGTGGTCTATTCTTATCACATCGTACATCTTTTTGCAGTGTCTCAGCCGCATTTTCCACCACAAAAAATTATTTTTTCTGTGTGCATCCCAATCGTAGATGGGATTACCCCACAACTGTCCGTCAGCTGCAAAACGGTCGGGCGGAACACCTGCAACCTGTATGGGTGTAAGGTCCTGTCCCAGTTTGAAAAGCGATGGATTTTCCCATACATCGGCACTATCGGGTGAGATGTAGAAAGGTATATCACCGATAAGTTTTATGCCGCAGTTTGCGGCGTATTTTTTCAGTTCAAAATACTGTGAGTAAAATAAAAATTGCGTTATTTTATAAAATCGTATACGTTCCTTTCGGGAACGGCAAAACTCCTCTAAAGCCTTTGTGTTCCGCAATCGGATACCTTCATCCATACTTTTTATGCGGCGGTCGGGAGTTTCGTCAAGCGCCGCCGCAAACGTTGCATAATCATTAAGCCACCAGTCGTTTTCTTTTACAAACGCGGCAAAAACGGTGTTTTTGTGCGGAAAGTTTTCCACCGCCTTTTCAAGCAGCGGCAGTTTATACCGTGCGGCGGTGGCGTAGTCGGTATGCTCACCCGAGCAATGTTCGGGAAGGTCATCATCATTCAGCAATCCGTCGGCTACAAGTTTGTCTATATCTATATATAAAATTTCTCCTGCAAAACAGGATTCGGATTTGTAGGGTGAATTTCTTTCCCCCAGCGGAACAAGCGGTAATAACTGCCAGTAGCGCTGTCCCGAATTTTTCAGAAAATCAATAAATCTGTATGCACATTCGCCAAGCGAACCTATGCCGTATCTGCCCGGCAGACAGGACAGCGCCAATAAAATTCCGCTTTCTTTTTTTCTTGTATTACCCCTTAACAGCACCTGCTGCAACTCCCTTGATGATATATTTTTGGCAGGAAAGGTAGAATATTATAACCGGTATGATTGCAAGAACGAGCATAGCCATCATAGCGCCCATATCTACGGAGCCGTAACCGCCCTTAAGATACTGTATCGCTATCGGTATGGTCTTGTAATCGCTGCCTATAACAAGATAGGGCAGAAGATAGTCGTTCCATATCCACATAGTGTTCAGTATAGCAACCGTTATCGCGGTAGGTTTCAGTAGCGGAAATACCACATGGCGAAAGGTCTGTAAGGGATTACAGCCATCTATGGTTGCCGCCTCCTCGATGCCTTTTGGAACCGATTTTATGAAACCCGTAAACATAAATACCGATAGTCCGGAACCAAAGCCAAGATAGATAAGAATGATGCCCAGCGGATTATCAAGCCGCAGGGTGTTCGCTATTTTGGACATTGTGAACATAACCATTTGAAACGGAACTATCATCGAAAATACGAAGGCGTAGTAGAGAATGGCTGTAAATATATTTTTTACACGCACTATAAACCACGCTGTCATAGATGTGCAAATAACGATGGTAATAACCGAAAATACGGTTATGAACAGCGACCATAAAAACGCCATAGGAAAACCGGTATTCTTTATGCCCACGGTGTAGTTTTCAAAACCGGCAAAGGTTATGCTGTCGGGTAACACAAAAGGAGCCTGACTTATTGAAAATTTGGTTTTGAAGGAGTTCATAAGCACGATGAATACAGGAGCCGTAAACACGGCGGTCAGAATAAGCAACAACAAAAATATAATTTTGTTGCCCGTTTTGCCGTTTTCCATCAATGCTCAACCTCCTTGCTCCTTGTAAGGTATAACTGCAGCAGCGCAACCGATGCCACAATCAGGAAAAATACAACCGCCTTTGCCTGTCCTACACCCTCGTATCCGATTCTTCCATAGAAGGTGTTGTAGATGTCCAACGCAACCATTTGTGTCTGTTTGGACGGCGCACCTGCGGTAAGGGCAAGGTTCTGGTCGAACAGTTTGAAGGAATTGGTGATGGTTAGAAACAGACATATAGTTATAGACGGCATAACCGAGGGTATTGTTATATTGAAAAGTATCCTCAGTTTTCCGGCGCCGTCCACACGGGCGGCCTCGATAATATCGTGGGGGATATTTTGTATACCTGCTATATAAATTATCATCATATAACCTATCATCTGCCAGTTCATAAGAACCACAAGACCCCAATAGCCGAATTGTGCAGATGATGTTATTGAATATCCAAACTGTAAAAGTACACCGTTTATAATCAATTGCCATATATATCCCAGAACGATTCCGCCGATAAGGTTAGGCATAAAGAAAACAGTTCTGAAAAGGTTGGTGCCCTTTACACCACGGGTAAGCATCAGTGCAAGGGCAAAGGCGATGATATTGATGCTAAGCACCGAAACCACGGCGAATTTAATCGTGAACCATAGTGCATTTATAAATTCACCGTTCGCCGTGAAGGCGGTGATATAGTTTTGAAACCCTACAAACTGTGCATCGGTAACGGTGCGAAATTCGCAGAAAGAAAGGTATAATCCCATTATAAACGGGATAAGAAAGGCAATAAGAAACGCTATAACGGTTGGCAAAGCAAATATCGGGAACCAGCGTTTTAAGGTATTTTCCATTTATCCGCGTTCACTCTTCCATGTGTCAATTATGGTCTTTTTGACCTCGTCATAACTTTTGTTGCCCTGAACATATTCAAGCAATGCATTACCCACTTCGGTTTTGTATACATCGCTCGGGAATGAGGTGAAAATCCAGGGCACGGTGTCGTATTCTTCACTTCTCATATAGCGCACAACCTCTTTAGCAAGGGGGTCGTTTGGCAGTTGTTCATCGGAAAATGTGTTGAAAGGTGTTAAAAAATTCAGTTTTTCGGTTACGATTTTTTTACCGGTCTCGCTGGAAAAAAGCCAGTCAAGAAAATCGAGAGAAGCCTTTTTGTCCTCGTCGGAAGCCTTGCTGTTTATTGCAAAATAGTTTTCTGTTCCTATGCAAAGTCCCTGCTCGTCATCATCATCGGTGCCGCTGTAAAGCGGTAAGAATTTAATGTCACTCTCCGAAACAACATTACCTTCAACCCCTGATATTTGTGACCACGCCCAGTTTCCGTTCTGTACCATGGCAACCTTTCCAAGGGCAAATTCTGCCATGGAATCGCTTGTTGATTTGGAACCCAGAAGGTTTTTCGGCGTGATGGAATTGTTTATATAAAGGTCAAAAAGATTTCGGAAATTTTCGGAATAGCGGAAGGCAATTTGTTTGGAGTTGAGTCCTGCCAATGTCGGGTCATCGAAATCGTCATTGTCCTTGAACTCGTAGTAAAGCGGAACATTCAAAAGATGTGTCTGCCAACGCCAGTCCTCACCCGAAGAAAGGGAGGTCGAAGCAAAAACACCCTCTATTCCAAGTTCGCTCTTGTGGGTAGTCATATCCTCTACAATAGTTTTAAGTTGTTCGAAATTTTTCACCTGCGACATATCGGAAAGTTCACTCACCTTACCCGAAAGTGAAAAATACTTGCGGCAGATGGCATCATTATATATAATGCCATAACCCTCTACTACATACGGAACAGCATATACACTGTCTCCATCGCCCTTTATGGCAAGACTTTTGTCTGAAAGATAGGAATACAGTTTGCTGTCGCTGATATCTTCGCAATAGTTTTTCCATGATTCGTAACCTATAGGGCCGTTTACCTGAAAAATGGTGGGGGCATTGGATTTTGCAATTTCCGATTTAAGGGTCTGTTCGTAGGTGTTTGCCGCCGCTGTAACAACCTTTACCGGAATGCCGGTCTCCTGTTCGTAGATTTTGGCAATTTCTTCATAAACATCGGCCGATTCCGGCTTAAAATTTAAAAAATATACCGATGCCGTATCACCGCCGCCGCAACCTGCAAACAGAAAAGCGGTGGCTGAAATTGCCATACAAATAAAGATAGACAGAAGTTTTTTTCGCATAATAATTCCTCCAACAGTGAATTCTTTTTCTATCTTTCCACGTAAAATAAAAAAAATACCGATTTTGATTGATTTTTGAATTTTTTGCTTGACAACGCCCTCTAAATGTGATATATTAGTTGGGCGCTGAAATTTGCTGGTGTAGCTCAGTTGGTAGAGCAGCTGATTTGTAATCAGCAGGTCGGGGGTTCGAGTCCGTCCACCAGCTCCACTTTTTAGGACGGTTAAAATCCTAATCAGCAAACTGAATATGGGAGAGTTCCCGAGTGGCCAAAGGGGGCAGACTGTAAATCTGTTGTCTTCGACTTCGATGGTTCGAATCCGTCCTCTCCCACCAAAGTCAAATAATCCGAACATTATCATCACTGGTGATACGTTCGGATTTTTATTATTATATAAGTAATAAAGAAAATATCCTACGGTTTATAAGCTTAATTTTAAATTAATTGTCGAAACAACTTGAATTTTCCACTAATTCCCATTATAATGTATTTTATAATATGTAATATGGGGTGTTTTGATGAAAAAAATATTTTTACATACAGTAACAAAATCTATCATTTTTTTAATTTTGCCTTTAGCATATACATCCATGTTTTCTTTGGCTATATCTGGTATTATAGCTGAAGAAAGGAAAAATGATTTGTTAGTATGGTCTATTATTGCACTTTTGTTACACATAATTGCCCTAACCATTTATGGTGTTATTGATGAACGACACAAAAAGCAATTAGAACATTTAGAGCGTAGTATAGAGAAAGCACCTAAAGAGTTAAATAATATGGGTGACTTGCTGCATACATTTAATAAAGTAATATTGGATAACGCAAATAAGTTGTATGGTATGGTACAAAACAAAAAAGGTCATAGTGATATCGTAAATTGGGATTGGATGCAGTCTCGAGGAGATGATATATGTGATGCGATTTATAATTTTATTAAAAAAATCGCAGAAAGCGGGAACAACTTTTCTGTTAGTATGATGTTTAAAAAAGTTAAAAATGGTGTTCAAGGATACACGATGATGTCAAGAAGTTCAAATAATGCAAGCCATACTCCTAAAGCTTATAGAAATTTTATACCAGAAGCAGAGGTTGTAAATTCATATTATAAAAAAATTTTTGATGAAAACCCATCTCGACCTAAAATACTTTTAAATAAAAAAGAAATTGAAGAAAACTTTGTTGATATTAATGGTATAAACTACTCTCAATATATTGCATTGCCTATTTCTTGCAAAGGCAAAATAATTGGTCTCATACAAATTGTTGCATATGATAACAGCCTTGTAGCAAGCACAAAATCCGAGTTGCTTCGCTTGTGTGATGACTACTTTGCTATAGCACAAAGCACTATACTTTTATCCGATAAAAGTGAAAATATTCAACAAATTTTATGAGGATTAGTATGAATTACATTGATGAATTAAAAAAGAAAAATATAACTTTTCATATTTTAAATGAATCCGATGCTCTTACTATTATTCAAGAAAAGTATTCATATTATAAGTTATTAAGTTATTCCTGTCTTTTTGAAAAATATAGAAACGGAGAAAAGCAAGGATTATTTGTCAATTTAGACTTTTCACAATTATACTATTTAGCAGAAATAGACTCATATTTAAGCAGCATTTTGATGTATATGTGCTTAGAAATAGAAGAAAGACTAAAGGCCAAACTTATTTTTGATGCAGAAAGCATTTGTGACACAAACTACTTATTAAGTGAATATTATGATAGTGATCGTGAATATTTGGAATCTACCTATATTCCTGATAATAACGATTCTATAAAATGCAAAAAAATATTTGATATCGCAACTCAAATGACTTTTAACGAATTTTTAGACATAGCCCAATTTGGAACAATAGAGAGAATAATTCATTATTTTTATAAAAAACATGCTAAGTCTATTTATGGCTCAGATTTTGCTTCTTTTGAAACACACTTGTCTTCTGTTAGAAGAATTCGTAATATTGTTGCACATAATAATTCAATATTAAATAAACTTACGATTAAAACCGATTATCAAGATTTTAAAATGTTATCGTTTCTTGGTAATAGAGGAATTAAGAATAGAACTTTACAAACCAACATGTCAAAATTTATAATAAGTGATTTGTGTGGATTTTTCGATGTGTATTTTGATTTAGTAAATAATGAGAATTTACTAAAAATTTTAAAAAATTTTAATAATGATTATTGTGAAAATTATAAAGAAAGTTTTGCTTCTAATGATTTGCTAAAAACATCATATATCTTTATTAAGAGCGTTTTAAGGATTTATTTTAAAAAACACAAAAAAAACTCTTGACAAATGCGTTTGTTTGTGGTATTATATTTGAGCCGTGTGAGGTAAAAACTTAAAGTTTTTGAGAGACTAGTGCCTGCATTAGTCTCTTTTTTTATTGAATAACAGAGGGCAGAGAGTTTACTCTCTGCCCTTGTGCGCGTTTAAAGCCGGTTTGTTGGCTCTCTGTGCTTTTATTTCAACTTGCTCGGTCTTCCACTCCTCATATTTCTTTCGAACTTCTTCGCTCTCAAAAAAGGCTTGAATTTGAGGAAGAAAGTGCCGAGCAAGTATTTCTAATTCATGTTTTGGTACACCACTTCTGTTTGCTGCCATAAAGCAACACAACATTTATCTTTTGGTGTTTTCAATTCACTCCTTTACATTTTCAACTGCATTTCATCGCTGTTGTTATTATTTTGCTGTTTCTTTTGTCCGCGTTTGCGTTCACGGACAAATTTTGGCTTTTGTTTATCATTATTGTCCGTTTCTCCTATCATCGTAATATCAGCTGCAAGATACAAAGCATCGACGGCAATATCGCCCCAACCGCTGCCCATTTCAGTTTGAGCTTCCACGGTGTCAGATCCTTGGCTTTCAACTCGCACATCATACGGTTGATCTCCTTGTGAAGCTGCTCTTTCAAGGATTCCGTCTGCCTCGATAATTTGTCCTTGGTGGAATACTCTATCGAGTCCAGCTTGTCTGCCGTTA
>JAZOBW010000168.1:0-2406 GCA_045596185.1 Acutalibacteraceae bacterium
GGATCTCAGCCACATCCTTTACAAAATCGGGTCGATTAGCGGGAAGTGTATACTTCATGAAATCAGAATATCGGTTGAGTATAGTTGCAAATTCTGCGCGGGTTATGTTATCGTTAGTTCCGAAAACCGTACTTGATTTTCCGTTTACAACACCGCTTTGGTATGACCATTTAACTGCATCAGTGTACCACTGTCCGCCCTTTACGTCAGTAAAAGGGATATTTACGCCCGAAACGGAAGGACTACCGGCTACGCGGTATAGAAGCGTCACGCCCATCGCTCGTGTCAGGGATGCTTTCGGCGCGAATTTCGTAGAAGAAGTTCCGTTCATAATTCCTTTGTCGGCTACGTAGTTCACGCTGGAATAATACCAGTCGGAGGATTTTACATCCTTGAATGATGCGGCATTTACTGTGATGACAGTTGAGAGAAGCATAACCGCGGTTAGGATGAGTGATATTAGTTTTTTCATTGTGGTGTCTCCTTTTTCCTGCAACAAGCATATTTTACACTTTTATATTAACACAAATCATCACCATATTCAACCTGTTTGGCTCATTCGCTCGTTTTAACGGCCTGATTGGTTATGGCGAGGGGTAAAATAATGATATTTAGCAGTTCAAATCATGTGAAACCTTAATACTGCGCTATTACGTATTTGTCAAGTATCACCGTATAAAAGAACCCTACTGAAACCAATGTCACCAGGTAGTTCTTGACATTGCCCAATAGGGTTCTTTTGTTTAAATAATGGAATTACTTCTCGCAGAATCTCATGAGGATCGTTGCGACCTGTGCGCGGGTTGCGCTTGCGCGAGGTGCGAGGATCGTGGTACCGTTTTCCGTAGTACCCGTGATGAGTCCTTCTGCGTTCGCCCAAGCGAATGCAGCAAATGCGTAATCGTGTACGCGTCCTGCATCGGGATAAGACGAAATATCTGTGCGCGCAGAAGTATCGTATCCCTTGTAATCGGAGTAACGGTACAGGATAGCTGCCATCTGCTCACGGGTGATATTTACATTCGGGGAGAACTTGTCAGCAGATGTTCCCGTAACGACTCCGTTCTCGTAAGCCCATGCAACTGCATCCTTGTACCATGCCTGCTTGAGGTCGGTAAAGGGAGCCTTATCCGAAGGAGCAGGTGAGCCGTCAAGTCTCCAGAGTACCGTTACAAGCATTGCGCGACTCATGGGAGTGTTAGGTTCAAACTTATCTGTGGTCATTCCGTTCATGAGTCCGTTAAAATGCACGTATCTGACAGCATCATAGTACCAACTGTTACTTTTTACGTCTGCAAATGGAAACTTTGCTAAAGGCGGAAAAGCAGGTTTGTCACCCAGTTCATTATCAAACGCAGTATCTTCTCTGACCCAAAGATACACATTCATCTTATTACCTGAATTTGAATCTAAGGTTACTTTAAATAATACATTACCATTATCAAGTACCTCATAATAAGATCTATTCAATATATTTTTATAATCATATAAACCATGCAAGGGTTCAGGAATAAGCACATTTCCACCTAAATCATACACGGTATTTGATGATAAATAAAATCCGGGATAATTATAATGTAAATCTCTTGCTTCAACAAGTTCAAGATCAGAATTATAATAATATATTGTATCGTCTAACTGTGTGCTAAATAAATCAATGGTTTTGTCCACATTTATTCCGCTTATTTCCATGTCGACGATTTCACCGTCTGAAGAAAGAAATTTCGCAGTATGTTTAGAGATAGTATTTTCATATACAACAATATATTTATCACCGATACTCTCATATAAACCCATATAGGCGATAATCTGTTCCAGCGTATCCAATCGGTACACTTTCAAATCACGGTCTTCTTTGGCTATAACAAAATTTCCGAAGACCTTCACGGGGAAGCCATACCCGCCTTTACTTTCACTAATATATCTCCAAGATTTAAGTTCATTTCCTGAATTATCAAGAAGACTTGATTTCTTTTCGGCAGCAATTAAAGAACAGAAATAACCACAGCCAATGTATTCTATGGAATCACAAGCATATTCAAACAACACATTGCCTTTACTGTCCATTACGCTGGAATAACTGCCGTTGTTTTGGATAATATAGCCATCAATACAGGTAATGTTACCCGTAAATATCTTCACCGTACTTGATTCCCAAGTATTTAAATTATACAAATAGACGACAGTATCTGAGGTGATATTAGAAATGTGTACATCGGAACTTAATATGATACCGTCTCCGATATAAGTTGCATATTTTCCTTGAAGTTCATTGAATCCATATGCATCGATATATCCTGCATTACCACTACTTGTGATATTATGGTGCATAACAATGGCAATATCAGCTTCAGGATAAGCAATTGCATTGAAGTAACCGCCGAAGGTTTCACCGGTATATAAATT
>JAZOBW010000169.1:0-2968 GCA_045596185.1 Acutalibacteraceae bacterium
GACATATCCTTTTCCCATTCCCAGCCTTCATCATATTCAACCCACTCGACACCAGTGATCTTGTGTGCGTTTGACCAGTTGGGGAGATCAGCCGAGAAATCAGGCTTCTCTTCGGCTACAGGAAGCTCGATATTCACCGCATCAACCATAGTAACGGATGCCGCAAAAACAGCGGTGGACGGTATCATACATAACAACATAATTACCGCCAACATCATCGATAAAAACTTTTTCATAACTAAGCCTCTCCTTTTTTCAAACCTTTACGAAAATCAAGGCAGTCGCTTCCTTGACCAAGACAAAGGTTTGTGATATAATAAATATAAAAATATAATACACAAGATTACTGTTTTCTTTTATAATCTTGCATTATAATTATACTTATATATATATCGCTTGTCCCCATACCAAAAGTATGGGATTGGGTATTTTTTTCAAAAAAGTATAGGACTTTTGGGTTAAACCGTTTTTTCAAAAACACGGTTGGAGGAGAATTAAATGAAAAGACTATTTGCTTTTATACCTATCCTGATATTTTTAATATCAGGTTTATCGGGCTGCAATGCTATAGGCGAGAAAAATGCCAACCTATCCATTATCTATGGAGTCGCCGCTATACTATCTCTTTTGTTGCTCGTAGGTTGTTGCCTTGTGGTGCGCAAAAATAAGGTATGGTTTGTTTTACTGTTTTCGTCGGTGCTTGTAGTTAACATCGGCTACACCATTTTAGCAATATCAACCGGTTTAGAAATAGCATTGTGGGCAAACCGTGTGGCATATCTCGGCTCGGTATTTTTACCCCTTGCAATGCTAATGATTATTTTAGATGTAACTGGCACGAAGTATCCTAAGTGGCTGCATAGTGCATTGGGCGCACTGTCTATCGTTGTATTTTTGATTGCCGCAAGTCCCGGCATACTTCCTATTTACTACAAGGAAGTTTCCTTTGCAGTAGTTAATGGCGTTTCCACACTAATCAAGGATTACGGACCGCTACATCCGCTGTATCTCGTTTATCTGCTAGGTTACTTTACCGCTATGGTTACAATCATTATCCGTGCGCAGATAAAGAAAACTATAGAAACTTCCGCACACGCAGTCATTCTTGCTATCGCCGTTTTTGTAAATATCGGCGTTTGGTTTATTGAGCAACTAACACATATTGATTTTGAAATGCTATCAATTTCATATATCATAAGCGAATTATTTCTGCTGGGTGTTCACCTTGTAATGAATGAGTATCAGCGAATGAAAAAGTTAGTAAATCAGGTAGAAACTGCACAAACCTATTCGACAGAGGAAACTACTGCACCAGATGTTATGCTTGAAAAACCAGTGAAAAATAGTACCATTGCACCCGAACGTATTGAAGTTTTTATGATGGGACTGAAAACACTGACACCTACGGAAAAGGCAATCTATGAAGCACACATTGCCAGAGTTACCACAAGCGAAATAATGACAAATATGAACATCAAGGAATCTACACTGAAATATCATAACCGAAACCTTTACGGAAAATTGGGTGTTTCTTCTCGTAAAGAACTGCTTGAGATACACAAACATCTAAAGTCTGTAAAATCTGTTCTTGAAGGAATAAATAATACCATTGATAAATAAAATATTGCTGAATGATATTTTGAAAATATTTATATACTAAAAATGCACCGTTGATATAGTCAACGGTGCATTTTTAATTTGCTTATCACAGTTCCTTATTCATTGAAAAGGTATCACAAATTCGAACCCTTTTGAATTTTTGACCTATGTGTTCGAACCACTACATATTATTTCGTATATTATAATTGTTATAAAGGGGATTTGAATATGCATTTGTTTAATTGCCAAATTCGGCTTTTATGCGCTCATTAACTTTGGCATCCATGCCGTTTGGCAATAATATGAGGTCTTCTTCACTGATTGAGATTTCTGCAATATCTTCTTTTTCACCGTATTGCGGGAAATTAACAAGCCATGTTCCGTTTGAATTATCTTCAAGACATATCCACCCTTGCATTCCTTTGTGAACTCCATCTTTAACATACTTTTCTTTTTCAACAATTACTTCTACACAATCCATCATTTTCATTTTATTTACCTCCTAAAGGTGTAGTTAATTGAATGTGACCGTTCGCACAAACTATCCATCCAGTTATAAAAGATACTTTGTTCCTTATATCTTTTCGTGCAATTTCTATTCGGATACTTATTCTTTGCCCCTTATCATTAAGTTTACCCAATTCATAATTGCCACTAATATATTTTTCTAATGTCTGTTTTTCAATTTCTGATTTCAGATATTTAGCGTCTTCAACTGAATAGCCCCATGATTTAAATAGTTTATCCTTACCATGCCCATATTCGCCCTTGGTATCAAATAGATATGGATCGAATTTACTATAAGCGCTATTGGATGAACTTTTGGTTAATACATCATTATATGGTATATCTTCCAAGATACAATGACAAAATGGATGATGTGGCCATTTGGGTGTTTTTTCTTTTAAAAACCAACAGCCATCAACCATTAGACATTCCGGACAATGATTATCGCTTAAATTGCGATGTATCCATTTTTTCCATTTTGGTGTAGTAGGTGTTTTTTTACCCCACACTCCAGCAGAAAACAATTCGTTTAAAAATCCCATTTGTATAATACTCCTTTATTTTTTAGTTTTCAAGAGTATTATACATAAAACAAAACCGACATTCACCGACATCTTTTAAAATTTGTGACAAGTTTTGTGAATAGAACAAATCCGAAGCCCTTTGAATTTTGGACCTATATGTTCGAACCACTACATATTAAATCAATGCGAAGCATTGTATATCATCAATTTCGGAGAAATTGCATATCATCAAGACGAAGGCCTGTATATCATCATTGCGAAAGAATTTTTGATACACGCTACGCGTGATGATATGCAGTCCTGACGGACTGATGAGATACAACGATAGCAACGCTATC
>JAZOBW010000170.1:0-2032 GCA_045596185.1 Acutalibacteraceae bacterium
CAAAGGGAAAGGGAAATTCTCAAACTGTAAAAACGCTTATGCAGGTTGCTGATATTACTGCTGCTCAGAGTTCCGCCGACAATCAGAAGATCATTGTTGAGGTCACAGATGATTGGACAGCAGAATTGATTGATAAAATTATTAAATATAAGCAAGTTGATGGTAAGTGCAACATTGTTCCTGTACGCGTAAATCAAATTCTTGGGCACATTCTTTCTCAATTTTCATTAATGCCTGAATTAAACTTAGCGTATAGAGAATTGTTTTCAAACAAAGGTGCCGCTTTCTATACGAAGGAATACGCGGTATCAAGCGAAAAAGAATATATTGCTGAATATTTGAAAAAACACCGACATGCTATTCCTCTTACTATGATGAATAGCGATGGCAAACAGTACTTTTATTATTCATCAGGCTCTCAAAAAGATATTGTGAAAACTTCTGATGTAAAGAATAGTAGTTATTCTATTTCCATAAATAAAGATTATTGGATAGAACGAAAAAATATCATAATTTTAGGTCATAACAGCCGATGTGAAGATATAATGAAAGGGTTCGAATCGTTTAGCTGTGAATGGGGATATCAGGATAGCGATGAGCAAATTGTCAGAGTAATAGTTATTGACGATAAAGCGCATCTTGAAAAGATGGATTATTACAAAAAATATCCGTTTGTTATCAATACCGTTGCGGCAGAAATTTATGATAAGGATCTTATTTGTTCCACTATTGATAAATTTGTATCGTCAAACAAGGAGGATACAAGTGTACTCATCCTTTCGGATGACTCTGCACTAAATGAAGACATTGATGCTAACGCACTTGCAAACCTTGTTTATGTTCAGGATATTATCAATCAGAAGCGTAAGAATAATCCTGATTTTGATGTAGAAAGTATAGATGTTATTGTTGAAATTATTGATCCTAAACATCACGATGTTGTAAACAGTTACAGTGTTAATAATGTTGTAATCAGCAATAGATATATCAGTAAAATGATTACCCAAATCGGCGAAAAAGAGGCTTTGTTTGATTTTTACAGTGATATTCTTACATACGATGAAGGCGATACCGGAACATACGAGAGCAAAGAAATTTACATTAAAAAGGTGAAACGCTTCTTCACAGAGGTGCCGGGTGCAACAACCGCAGATCAGTTTATAAGAGCGGTATACAGTGCATCTGTTGATGATTCTATACCGGAAGAAAAACAAAATCCCACAATTGTTTTGGGATATGTTAAACCGGGTGCAAAAATGGTACTTTTCAGTGACGACCAATCCGATATTGAAGTTAAGTTGGATATAAACGACAAACTGATTTTGTTTAGCAATCACTGATAATCACTGATTATTTATGTGCAGTAAAGGGGATATTAAAATGGATAATAAAGATGTTTTTATTAGTTATAAAGCTGAAGAGATCGAAGAAGCGGGTTGGGTTAAATCTGTTTTAGAGAACAATGGAATTTCTTGTTGGATGGCACCTTCGTGTATACCTGGTGGATCAAGTTATGCGGTTGAGATTCCTCAGGCAATAAGGCAGGCAAAGGTATTTGTTCTGATTTTGTCTTCAAAAGCGCAGTCTTCACAATGGGTATCTAAAGAGGTTGATCTTGCAATAAATGAGGGCAAGTTGGTTTTGCCGTTTATGCTTGAGAATTGCGCACTTAAGGATGATTTTAATTTTTATCTTACAAATGTGCAGCGTTATACTGCCTATGAGAATAAAGTAGTTGCCATTGAAAAGATGATTAAGGAAATAAAGGCCTTGTTGGATGCTGATAATTCGGGTGAAGTTATGGAGTCGTTAAACACTGATGAAACTTCGGTTGCCGAAAAGAGAGAAGAGATTTTAGAAACTTCAAAAAAAGATATTAAATGTATTTTAAGTTTTATATTTGGTATTTTATCGGTTGTAGCAATGTTCGGAATAACAATTTTGCCAAATGCCGCAGCAATTGTCCTTTCGTTTTTAGGTATAAAGAGTGTATGTATCGAAAATATGAGCGGAAAGGGTCTTGCTGTTGTGG